>JAGWQH010000041.1 GCA_028870115.1 Candidatus Methylomirabilota bacterium | reverse complement strand
CTTCCGAACTTCGGCTATTTTCCCGGTCGAATGCCACCGGTGTCCCGTGGCCCGGCAGGCCAACTGGATAATGAATTCCCAGTTTCTTGCCATCGTCAGGCTCCAGCCATACGGTCAACCCCCGTTCCATCATCTGCCGTCGGAATTGCCCCTCTGAGGACATGAGACAGACATAGAGAAAGTCCGAGTCGTTTTGTATGCCGAGAAAAACCTGAGCATCTTTGAGATAGAAGAAATGGGATGTCCACTCGGCGGCGATGCCGTCAATTACTATCTCACTATTATTCCATACACTCGACAGTTCGGCTGTCGTGCTGCATCCTCCCATAAGAACGCCGACAAGCGCGACAAGGCATGCCACACCAATGTGTGACACCGCTCTTGCGGATCGAGAAACGGGACCCCATGTGTCAGACAGTGACGTATACTGTTTCATCGGCAGAGCTGTCCGCGCTCCGCAATAACCTGGGCGATAAGCGTTGCCTGGAACAGGATGATAACGCCGACCACGAACGCTGTTTATTCTATCGTAGGGGAGTACGGAAGAATACGCCTGATGATTCCAAGCAGCCGCTCGAGTTCGCAGGGTCTCGGGAGCACCGCGAAGGCCCCCAGCCGTCGAGCCCTGGATGTGATCTCCTCCTCAAAGTGGCCGGTGACGAAAACGACCTTGATCCGCGGGTAGGCCGTCTGAACCCTCTCCAGAAGCTCAATACCGTTCACTCTCGGCATCATGAGGTCGGTGATGACGAGCTCGAAGAAATCTCCGGATTGCTCCAGGAGGCTCCACGCGATCATCCCATCGGGAGCCGTGGTCACGCTATACCCGCGCACGCTCAAGATGTTTGCCAAGAGAGCGCGATTTTCCGCGTTATCATCAACCACGAGAATTCGGCCGACCACTCGTCTCTCGTGAGAAGGATCATCGCCGCGGGTGATTTGGCAAATAGCCGTCTGCCCTCTCTCCACCCTAACGATCCTCCTCAAGCCGTTTCCGCATCTCCGTACGCAGTTCGTTCAATCGTTGCCGACGCTGTTTCGCCTTGGCCAGTTGCTGGAGGGTAAGCACGTTGCGGACCTCCAGGGCAATCTGTAGCGATTCTTGCGCGAGAGGTCCATGGAGCTTGCTGATCTGCTGGATCAGGGGTGTGAGGGATTCGGCCTTCACTGGATCCGGAGTATAGAGTTGCTCGGCCAACTGGTCGCGCGCGGCCCGGAGTTCCCGCTGCGTCGCATGGCCCTCGCCGTAATGGACGAGGAGTAAGGCTCGGTCACGTAGACAGCGCGTCATGAGTATTCCCAAAGCTCCTAGCGTAGGCGCGCCACAGCCCGGAACAGATGACGCTTCGCACTTCCGGTGCTAAGACTCAACGCCTCGGCCACATCTTGAGTCGGCCACCCTTCCAGGTGGCGCAGCACGAAGACCTCTCGCTGCCGCTGGTGCAGTTGGCGGAAGACGCGCCAGATATGCCCACGAGTTTCGAGCGGGTCATGCCAAAAGCACCACCAGGCCTTGCGCTGCCGGTCACGACAGGCATTGATCGCAACTCGCGTAAGCCACCGGTCCCACGCAACCGGGCGGTCCATGGCACTGACTCTGCCATGGCGGCGCGGTCGTCAAGGCGTCCATCCGATACGTGATCTCACTTTGAGTAACGAATGAGGCCCCCTGTTGGTTGACAGGGATCGCGTCCCTGTCCCTGACCCCCGTGCGACTTTCTGCACGTCAATCCGCGAATGGGTAGGCCACCCCTCTATTGACCTATTACGCTGGAACTATGGCGCAGGTGACGCCAACGACACGGTTCGGTCCTGATCTCGTACTTGGCCAAGTTGGCCACGCTGCACAGGGGAAGAGGAATGATGGAGCCCGGTCCGCCCAGCCCCGGCCGGAGAGGGCGGTATGGCGAATTGTTGTCAAAGGTGTTAAGATGAGCCCAGGGTCATCGACCGATCAGCCGTCATCGGGCTGAACGACACCAAGAAGAGCGAGGCAGCAGCGTGATGATGAAAGGTGCGGTACGGCGCGGATTGCTTGGAGTCCTGATCCTGGTGCTGGCAGCGCCACCCGGCGCTTTCGGGCAGTTCCAGCCGCCGCCCCCCGCAGGGATACCCGCGCCGCCGACCTTCCGGCAGGAAGAGCTGGATCAGCTTCTGGCGCCGATCGCCCTATATCCCGATGCGCTCCTGGCGCAGATCCTGATGGCGTCCACCTATCCGCTGGAGGTGGTGCAGGCGGCTCGCTGGGTCAAAGCATATCCGAACGTCATAGGTCCGCAACTGGAAGAGGCGATGCAACAGCAGCCCTGGGATCCGAGCGTGAAATCGCTGACGGCATTCCCCCAGGTGCTCGCCATGATGGACGCGAATCTGGACTGGACCCAGAGACTGGGGGACGCCTTCCTCGCCCAGCAGCCGGCCGTGATGGCTACCATCCAGACGCTGCGGGTCAGGGCGCAGGCCGCAGGCTACCTCCAGAGCACCCCTCAGCAGATCGTCGTTACCGAACCGCAGGCCATCAGGATCGAGCCCGTAATCCCGGAGATCATCTACGTCCCCATCTACGACCCCACTGTCGTGTACGGGCTGTGGTGGGCGCCGGCTTACCCTCCGTATTATTGGTATCCGCCGGGATACGTGGTCGGGGCCAGCGTGTTGTCGTTCGGTGTCGGCCTGGCCGTGGGGTCGGTCCTCTGGGGCGGCTTCGACTGGCACCGTCACCACGTCACGGTCGTCAACGTGCACAACTTCAACACCTTCAACCGAACCACCATCATCACCCCCACCTGGCATCACGATGCGAGCCACCGCCGGGGTGTCCCCTACCATGATCCAGGCGTACGGCAGCGCTTCGGCCAGGGCCCGCTGCCTGGCGCGGGCGCCCGGGAGGCGTTCCGCGGCCGTGCGCCACAGGTGCCGCAGTCATCGGGGCCGTTACGCAGCCCTGTTGCGCCGTCGATCCCTCAGACGCCTCGCCCACCAGCCGTGTTCGAGGGGCTGGGACGCGGGGGCGAGATCCGGAACTTCAGCAACCGCGGGCGCATGAGCCGAATGGGCGCGAGCGCCGCACGGCAGGCTCCGAGCGTCCCGAAGGCGCCGGCAGGAGGCGGGCGCGGAGGAGCAGATAAGGGGCCCCGCGGGCGGCATTAAACGAACCCGCCGCCTTTCAGCATGTGCGGGGAGTCTGTGAAGCATGGCAGTTCTGCAGGAGGTAAGGATGTCTGCATATAAGCGATTTGCGTGTCCTACCCTGATCGGCCGACTGGCCATGATCGTAGTGGTGGCACTGTTTATCGGCGTCGCCGGAACCCGGGACGCTGTCGCTGCCGACCCGCAGCGTCAGAAGAGCTTCGCCTCGCCGGAGGAGGCAGTCCAGACCCTCGTCGAGGCCGTAAAGACCGGAGACATGGAGACCCTCGCTACTATCCTGGGCCCGGAGGGCAGGCCGCTCATCGCGTCCGGTGATGCGGTGGCCGATACGCAGGAGCGGGAGCGCTTCGTCCGCGCCTACGACCAGTTGCACAAACTGGAACGTCCCGCTGAGACGAAAGCGGTGATAATCATCGGCCAGGATGAGTGGCCACTGCCGATCCCGGTGGTAAAAGAAGGAGACACGTGGCGTTTCGATACCGCCGCAGGAAAAGAGGAGATCCTTAACCGTCGCATCGGCCGCAACGAGCTGAATACTATGCAAGTCTGCCTGGCTTACGTTGACGCCCAGCGCGAGTACGCGCGGGTACCCCGCGAAGACGACGGGCTGCTCACTTACGCGATGAAGTTCCGTAGCGACGAAGGCAAGAAGAACGGGCTCTACTGGCCGACCAAGGAAGGCGAAGAACTGAGCCCGTTGGGCGTGTTCGTCGCGAATGCCAGGGCGGAGGGCTACTCCCGCAAGCCATCGGGCGATAAGCCGACTCCCTACCATGGCTATGTCTATCGGATCCTGACGGCGCAGGGCCCCGCCGCGCCAGGCGGCGCCCACGACTACGTCGTCAACGGCAAGATGATCGGCGGGTTTGCGCTCGTCGCTTACCCGGCGCAGTACGGGGTTTCGGGCGTCATGACCTTCCTCGTGAACTACCGGGGCGTCATCTATGAGAAGGATCTCGGCCCGGACACGGAATACGTCGCTCGCGCCATACAGACCTACAATCCGGACCAGACCTGGAAGCAAGCGGGAGCGTCGTCACCACCCACCCGCTAGCTGACGCCCACCAAGACTTCACGAAGGATCCTCTGATAAACCCCGAGCAACAGTCCTCCCCTTGAGAAGATGTTCCCAGGGCCGCCCGGGAGACGTATTATATTTTAGATGTCGAATGCGTCTGGTTTCTCAAAGGAGAACGAACATGAGACTACCGAGGAAACGTGGCGGCTGGTGGGGTACAGTCACGGCCCTGGTCCTCACAGTCATTCTCACCCTCGCGATCCCGACCGCGGCGCTGGCCAGGAACGGGGGATTCCGAGGGGGTGGAGGATTTCACGGGGGTGGCCGCGGATTTCAGGGTGGCTTCAGCCATAGATTCCACGGGGGCTTTGGCCATCACGGGTTCCATGGGGGAGGTATCCGGTTTGGGATCGGGATCGGCGTCGGATGGCCGCTGTGGTACGGGTATCCCTACTACGGTTACCCGGCATACCCTTACTACGGGTATCCAGCGTATCCCTACTACCCGTATTACGGAAATCCGTATACCACCTATCCACCCGTACAGTATAGACCGGCCGCGCCCGTTGCCCCGTCTTCTCAAGGCTGCTATGATGCTTACGGCAACTGGGTAGCCGCGCCGTGCCAGTCGCCCTACCCCACCCCGTACGCGGGCCCAGCGCTGTCAACGCCGGCGTCCCCGGGGCCCTGACGGAGCGGCTAGGCCATGCACCAGTCTGGCCGGTCCAGCGACGGCAGGGGGGCTCGTGCCTATCTCCAGTCGTGCACAACTATGGTCCGTCGGCACTAATCTACGCTGTAATCCGCGTCTTGGCCGAGCGATGCCAGAAGCACGGTATTAATGAGGCATCACAGGTAGGAGGATTTAGGAGCCGTTGCTCCAGTCCGTATCTTAATCAATGAAGCCGGGAAGCGTAGTAAACAGCAAAGGAGGTGTAGCAGATGATAAAAACGACGCGGGTTCACACTCTGGGCGTGATCGCGGCCCTGATCTTGACAAGCCTGATCGTCATTCCGGTTGGTCCGGCCCTGGCGCGGACCCATTTCTCGTTCGGCCTGAATCTCGGCGTACCGCTCGGACCTTATCCGGGCTATTGGTACCCTTATCCGTATCCCTACGCGATTCCTTATCCGCCTCCCGGCTACTATCCGCCAGCCCCGGCCTATCCGGCTCCCTATCCGGCCCCCTACGAGGCGCCGCCGGACTATCCGCCCCCCACCGCTCCGCCCTCGTTTTCTCCTGATGCCTCTTTGCAGATCGAGGTAACGCCAGAGGAGACCGAGATCGTTATCGACGGGATAAAGGTGGGACTCGCCAAGGAGTTCCACGGGCCTGCCACAGTCCCAGTGGCAGCCGGTCCGCACGTCGTGGAGTTGTACTGGGGAGGGTTCAGCACTACGGAAATTATCGTGGCCTCGCCACAGACGACCGTCGTGATCAAACGAGGCCTGGGGCCAGCAGCCCCCGTCGCTCCCTCACCCCAACCTCCATCACCGGGAGCGAAACCGCAGTCACCACACTAAGGCAGGGTCACCCGCGCGATGCTCACAGATCTCGCGTACATTGTGCAGTTGACAACCAGCAACCCTTGAACGAGTCCAGGGAAATCGAACCGTACCGGCGGAACGACTCAGAGGCACATTGTTCGACGGCGTGCCATAGGTCCAAGCCCTGATCAGAGAAGTGGAATGAGATGAGTCACACCGGACAAGGACATCGCCACGATCTCCAGGCGATTGCGCGCCGCGTGATGCTGGCGCGTGGGCTACTCCCGGATTTTTCACCCGCGGTCGTCCGGGAACTCAGTGGACTTACACCCCCGGCGACCGAGCCTACCCAGGCCATCCGTGATCTGCGAAGCCTGCTCTGGTGCTCGATCGATAATGACGACTCCCGTGACCTCGATCAGCTCACGGTCGCAGAGCCCATCGGCGGAGGGGTCGTGAAGATCCTGGTGGCGGTCGCTGACGTCGACGCGCTGGTTCCCAAGGGCTCCGCCACCGATGGGCACGCTCAGCACAACACCACGTCGGTCTATACAGCGGCCGAGATCTTCCCGATGCTTCCCCTGACCCTTTCCACCGATCTGACGTCGCTGAACGAGGATGAGGAGCGGCTGGCCATCGTGATCGAGATGGTGGTCAACTCGGACGGCTCGCTCGGCAATTCGGATATCTATCGCGCCTGGGTCGTCAACCACGCGAAGCTCGCCTATCACAGCGTGGCCGCCTGGCTCGACAGCAGGGGCTCCGCCCCTGGGCGAGTGGCCACCGTGGCCGGGCTCGACGAACAGCTCCGTATTCAGGATCGGGTGGCTCAGACACTCCGGACCGTGCGGCACGTACACGGCGCACTCAGCCTGGAAACGATCGAGCCGCGCGCCGTGTTTGAGGACGACGTACTGACTGATCTGCGCGTAGAGGAGAAGAACCGGGCTCAGGAACTGATCGAGGATCTTATGATCGGGGCAAATCGTGTCACGGCCCGGTTTCTCGAGGCGCGTGGCCTGCCGTCACTGCGCCGGATCTTGCGCTCGCCGGATCGATGGCAGCGAATCGTGGAGCTGGCGGGCCACCTGCACGCGCGGCTCCCACCCGAGCCGGACGCCGCCGCTCTAGAGGCGTTCCTGTCGACGCGGCGTCAGGCGGACCCAATGCGGTTTCCCGATCTCTCGCTGGCCGTCGTCAAGCTGATCGGACGGGGCGAGTATGTGGTGGAGGGTCCCGGCCAGACGTCTCCGGGCCACTTCGGCTTGGCGGTCCAGGCCTACATGCACTCTACGGCCCCGAACCGACGCTTCCCGGATCTGCTCACGCAGCGGCTGCTCAAAGCCGCGCTGGCTCAACATGTGGTCCCGTACAGCCTTGAGGAACTCGGCGCGCTCGCGCAACACTGTACCGAGCAGGAAGACCATGCGAACAAGGTCGAGCGGCAGGTCCGAAAATCGGCGGCCGCGCTGCTCCTTGAATCGAAGATCGGGCAGCGCTTCGACGCCATCGTCACCGGCGCATCCAAGAAAGGGACCTGGGTACGTATCATTCACCCCTCCGCAGAGGGCAAGGTTGTCCAGGGATTCGAGGGGCTTGACGTCGGCGATCGCGTCCGCGTCGAACTCCTCGATACCAATATAGAGCAAGGGTTCATCGATTTCGCGCGGGTGTAACAATGGGCACAAGCAGGATGGCACAGCGGGCCTGGCGGAGCGTCCCTCTCGACCGCGAGGTTAGAACTGAAGATGCCTGTCAATCACCGCGTCCAACTCCGCAATCGTCGCGTCATCGCGCAGTAATTTCAAATCGACAGCAAGTTCTTGAAATTTGTCTTGGACAAATTGTTCCTCAGCAATCGATTTGAGCAGGCGCATATTGCGATCAGCACCGCTATCGTCAACAAGCCATTCCGTCTTCGGATTGCCGGAAAATGATCCATGGTTACTCATCGGATCCTCCTTGAGAGTTCTAACACGACCAAACTCAGCGGCGAGCAATCGCCCGTCCGCTGGAGTGTTTTGTTAGGCGCTGAGTCGTTCGTGTCAAATCAAGTAATGATCTCAACGCATCATTTACTGAGGCCGAATCAACAAATGCCTTGGCCACATCTGGCTCAAGCATGACAACGTTGGCTCCTTCGTCTAAAATGCGTTTGTAATACTTGCCACGAACAGCTTTTGAATAATCAAAATTGTATTCGGGCCGTAATTCATCGCTAATTTTTTTTGCTTTGACTTTCATGTCGTTTCCTTTCTTGAGTGGTTGCAAGACGAGCACTGATAATTCGTACAGCTCTGTCCCTCTCCGTATGTGAGACCACAAGCAAACGCCCATGAGAAGAGTAACCCACGGTTATTAATCTTTGCTCGCCGACCGAATGGTCTGGATCATCAAAAGTTGCCGATAACAGATCATAAAATACAGTCATGGCTTCATCAAATGACACCTTGTGTTTTCTGTCATTCTTTTTTGCTTTTTCTCTATCCCATTCGAATTCCATTCATATCTTCCTTATATCGGTATGTCAAAAAGTCCGATCATTCGAGGATAATAACGACAGAAACCGTTTGTGTGAAGTGTTAATGGTTTCTATCCCTATTTTCTCCCTTGACCGCTTCCAGTTCCGCCATGATATCTGCGGACAGTCTTTTGGGCTTCATGCCAGTCTCCAGTATGCCTCTACGGTTCATGAGTTGCCGGTATCCACCTTAGACCACACTGAGAGCGTAACTCGCTGCCTCTCAATTCAGGAATTGGTACGCTTCCATCTTGACGCGAGGAACGTCATAGCCTGCTGGGACTCACGTTGAAAGTCAGCATTCGCCATTTCCTCCAAAAGGTATACTCGTGACTTTTCTATCGGCCACCCAAGCGTTGCCAAGGTGAGGCGTTCTGCGGTCCACCGGAGGTGCTCCAGAGCGATTGCTAGCGCACGATTTTCCTCCGGGTTGATCCAATCGCCGTGGACCAAGCGGTGTCGAATGTCGGAAAGAGAAATTGCATTCGGCCCGGCGGAGGCCAGCGGCCACAAGTCAGAAAGCTCTACCGGGTACTTGGACAGGAATTCCTGCAGTGCCGTCGTGAATGCTACTCGGTTCAGCTCAGGAAGCTTTTCGTACATAAGTTTCCTCTCGTTAGAGCTGAGGTTATGGGACTTAAGAAACTTCCTCAGTTCCTTCTCGAGTTCCTTCTTGATCGGCTCCCATCGTTCGGCCGATAACACCTCTTCAGGCGCGTTCTTGCCCCGGAAGAAGAATACGAGTGTCTCAACGGCTGAATATAGCCGAAGAAAGGAGTGATCGAAGATCGAGTCCTCATCAAAAACAAGCCGTTGAAGGGCCTGGCGCAGGAGGTCCTGTTGAGGGCTGGTCGCAAAGCGTCGGTATGTGCACCGAATGAACTTCTTGAAGTCCTCCGGCAATATCAGGGCCTCGTTGAAACTGTGGTCCTTCCTAATTGTTGGAGCCCGCATACTTCTCCTGAAGTACCTCGTCAATCCGGAGGAGTCAGCCGCATCCCATCCGAGACAGACGCACCTCTGCCGTGCCGCAAATGAAACAAGGAGCAGGAGATCATCCAGGAGAGTAAGCGTTTCTGGAACCCGTTCCTTTGAGGCCAACTCGAATACTGCCACGAGTTCTGGAACTCGCAAACTCCCTTCTTCGTGGTCAATACTTCGATAGTGGGTGTCGAAGGTCACTTTAGTTCCGTTCAACAGTTGGAAACGAATACAACGATGCTTGAGGATTTTGCTCGCCCCGGTAATCTTGAGCAGAAGGAACTTGTCTGGAGCGAGGAAAATATTCGGTGTAAGCCAAAAGCTGCCCTTCGCCGCCTGGAATGTGTCGACTCCGGAGGGATTCCACAGATCGTCGACTGTCAGATCATGAGGATCACCTAGAATGACGTATTCGCGGATAGCTGGACCCCATTGGGTCGAGCCGCCATATTTCTGGAACACTTTATCAGCATGGATGGCGAAGACGGGCCTTCCCTCGGAGTCTTCGATTTGGCCTGAGACAGAGAATTTGAATGGAAAGCCGAGGAGATCAGCTTGCTCGCGGGTCGGGGCGAAGCACAACTCAAGCGGGTCGCTGAGACGAACGGGGATGGTGAATGTGCAGCGTACGTTCTTGACGGTACAGTCTCCAGATTGAATCGTCGTAAACAGTACCTGCTGTTTCATGTTGACACGGCCTTGCAGAGCGTCTCGGTAGTTATTGGTTTGTCGCCCAGCGCTTTTGGATTAGGCTTCCCCCTCTGTCTCACTTATATTGACACAGAGGGGACTGTCGAACGTCGTGCGTATGAGCCGCGTTTCTCGCGCGCCGGTCTCCATGCGCCTGTTAGACACGTTGTTCTCATAAACCTGCTTCCACGCCTAGCGACACCGCGTGAAATGGCGGTAGCGGTGAACTTTCATATCTTTGGAACCGGTAGGCCAGTGGCTCTCTTCCAGTTCTCGATGGCCTCATCCGTGATGGGCTGCAGGAGGTTGTCGGTGACATCTCGGCAGAAGTGACGATGACCGTCCAAAGTCAATGCATCGAAGAGCGACTTCTTATTCTGCCCCATAAGCTCACGGTGAGTAAGCCACGCGAGGTGGTGCGATAACCATAGGCCAGCCTGCTTCTCCGGGCTGCCCCACTCAAACTTGATGCAAGTGGCCTGAAGATTCTCATAATACCCGTCGATCTGGGCGGCGTGTTCGGGATGCGCAGACCTGAGTCGGAGAAGCTGGTCCTTGACGAGCGGGATAAGAGCGTCAACGCGATCTCGCATGAAGCGTTCTGTCTCGTCAGCCATCGTCTTTCGGTCCAGGACAAGCGTCACCTCGACCACTGGACCAACGAACAGGCTGCTGAGGGTTGACTGCAACAGAGCTTGCTGTGTCGCACGAATCCAAACGTGGTTGCGTCGTGGCATTCCAGCCTGGGGAAGGTAGTCATGTCGGCCGGTAACCAGTCTACGAGCACGAGCCATGGTGTCCATTAGATCGGTTTTGGCTGCCCAAGTCTTGGCGAATCCAGGCCGTGGCTTCACGTATGCGATAGACGGTCGGAGTTCCAGGGCGCGGATGCTACAGACGAGCCAATTAACGGAGCGAGACCGCCTCCCGACTTCGGCGATCGTGTTCCGCGACACCAGCAACGCTGCAACGAACGGCGCATCTCCGTCAGAGGCAGGCATTGTGCCAGACTCGTCGCCATATATCCAGATTCGCGTCATGTGTGAGTGCTCAACGCTCCGGTTCGGCGGTGGCGGAACACCGTCCACTGCAACCGGTTGTCGGGCGTCGTTTTTGTCATCGTTCACCTTCTACAATGGCGATTTCCTCGGCCGTCAGGCCGTACAGGTCGTACACCAGCCGGTCAATCTCCGCGTCCGTCGCGTCAATCTGGCGCTGGATGATGGCCTTCTGCGCGGCAGACTTTGCGGTAGCAAGTTGCTTGTGTAAGGTCTGCATTGAAGCGACAAGTGTTACCGTGCGGTCATGGCGGGCTTTGTCGGCGCTGTTGGAGAAATCAATAACTCGGATTGGGGCTTTCTCCATGTATTGGTAGATGAGTCGGTAGCGGTACTTGCCCGCCCGGACGCCGAACGGGATACTGATGTTGCTGATCGCAAACCAGAACAGGCGACTATTCAGGATGCCGAGCAGGTAAGTGTCGTCCACGCCGAGGCAATAGGCGGTATTGGCCAGATAAATGCCGCTCCGGTCGAGGTAGAATCGCGGCTCTTTACAGATGTCGGGGAAGATGATTTTGGAGCGGTCGAAATACTCGTAGTAGTTGCAAGGTCGAAGCTCCCACCAGTAGTCGCCTTGGTCTTGACGCTTGCGAAGAGCATCCTCGAATGGCTCCAAGTGCACGACGATGCTCGGATGCTCCGTGGAAAACCAAGCCCACGCGGCACGTTCCGAAATGTGTTCTGCCCTCTTTCCAGCCTTGGCCATTTCCTGCCGAGTCCAGCCAGACGGAATGACGATGAGATGCCGCCCATCGTCCTCGATGAGGTAGCGCCGAATCTCCTCGCCGCCTAGGAAGGGTTTGATGAGTTCCGCGCTTTTCGGGTGTTCGTCGGTCAGGCGATCGCGCATAGTGTGGTCGATGACGAAGGCCCCATTCAAGCCGGTCTTGATTCCATAGAAAATCTTGGCTCCAACATAATCTCCCAGCGGCTTTCCAGATTTCATCACCTTGGCGAAAACCCCAGCTTCCTCATCCGACGTCAACGCCCACGCCTCAGCGGAGAGTCGCTCGTGCGGAATGGTAAACCGGTTGGCGCTCACGATTGCGTTCATATCCTGGAATTGCAGCGAGGGAAGCCGCGAGACTTCCACGCGTGCGGGCTGCCTGGTTTTGGCCAATAGGGGAATGCACACGTAGGTGTCTTTGGCGTTCTCGAACACGGGCAGCCCGCCGAAGTCAACGATGCGCATCACGGCGGCGTGTTTCTTCAGCACGCGGCGGAGCATCTGGCCGTAGGTCGTACGAAGGAAGCTGCTGGACACGATAAAGCTAAAGCGGCCACCATCACGGAGCAACCTGACACCTTGCTCCATGAAATAGGTGTATAGGTCCGCAGCACTGACGTATGCCTCGTAATTTTGTTCCAAATAGTCCTTGATGCTGGATAAGGATTCCTGCCTGACATACGGCGGGTTGCCGATGATGCAGTCGAAGCCCCCGGCCTTCATCGCGTCTGGGAAGCCTTGGCTCCAGTCAAACGGGTTGACCCGCTTCATTTCCTCGGGGTCGAGATTCAACTTGCCGGTGAAGTAATCCGGGCCGATCAGGGAATTGCCGCACTTGATGTTGTCGGCGAGGTTGGGAAGAGCGCGGTCGCTGAAGGGCAATAGGCCTAAGTGCAGGCTTTGGTCGGTTTCGCCTTCCAGTACCTTCAGCAGCAGAGAGAGTTTGGTCACCTCCACGGCCTGGGCGTCGATGTCCACGCCGAAGAGATGCGTCGTGAGGATTCGTTTCTTTTCCTCGATGGTGAGCCGCCATTGGCCGTTGCGGGGATCCTTGTAGACGGCCTTCTTACAGATTTCCGGCTTGTGTTCGATGTACCACTTCAAGCAGTAGTCCAGAAGGCACTGGTACGCGCCTAACAAGAATGACCCGCTTCCGCACGCCATGTCCAGGACGCGGAGCGGGGGTCTGTCCTTGCCGCCAGCCAGTTGGGTGGGGCTTCGCCCTTCAATCTGTCGGCCAACGGTGTGCTTGACGATGTACTCGACGATGTAGGCCGGCGTGTAGTAGACGCCCCCAGCCTTGCGCACTTCGGGCTTTTCCTCAACCTTGGCTTGGTGACCCGCCGTCAGTCGAATCACCTTGCCCAAGAACCGCTCATAGACGGTTCCAAGGATTTCGACGGGCAGGACACCGAAGTGATAGGGCGAACCGTAGGCGAAGTACAGGCTTTGTAGGATCGACTTCAACACCTTGTCGTCCACTGCCAGCTTCGGCGTGATCCGGTCGGGATCTTCTGGTACTCCGGTTTCCTTCTGGAAATGGAACAGCCCGGAGTTGTACTTCTGGTCGGCCCGGCGACACAGGTCGCGTATGAAGCGGGGATAAATGTCGGGCCGTTCGCACAGCTTCAAAAGTTGCTGCTCAGGTTCAAGCCCCCGGTCTTCCGCCATGCGAAGGAACACCACGCGGTCAATCGTCAGTTGTACGGCCGCGTTCAGATCATCCAAAGACAGGTCCTTATTCCGAAGGGCGATGTTCCCGGCCAGCGCGAGCCGCCAGCCCTCGATTTCCTTCAAGAACTCCACGTCCACTTCGGACGTGCCGCGCTTGCGCTTGGACGCGGCGTACTGGTCAAACGCCCCGGACCAGACGGCTTCGCGCGAAAACACGTCCCACAACTCGCGCCAACGGTCGGAGTATTCGTCGAAACGGAAGTGTTGAATTCGGGCATGGCTCGCCTTGTCGCTCGGGCGGGGGCGCGCGGTGCAATCGTACACGCCCAGTTCCTCAAAGTCGGTCAGAATGGACAGCGCGAGCTTGGCGCTCCACCCGTATCGGCGAAGCTGATAGGCGGGAGCGGGATCCGCGCTGATATTGACGCCACACCTCTTGGCCTCAGCGTAAAACTTGCTCAGGGTGCCGACACGGAACGTATAATCCGGGGCCTTCTGTTGCCCTTCCACGTCCAGGCTGTCCTCGGGAATGACTTCCCGGTACTGGGGCGCGGTCATCGCGGTATTGCGGACGTCCCAGCCTAGCGATTCAAACAGGGGGTCGATCAGCGATTGGCGGATGTGAGCTTCCTTGACGCCTGGGGCAAGAAACGCCTGGCGGTTGGTCGCGAAGTACTGGCACAGCTTGGCGATTTCGTTTTTGCCTTGGTCAACAGTCTTGCTCATGCTCACCCTTATTTTTCCTGTCCAGCCATGTTCGTCTCGCCAAGCGTTCGCGCCGATTCGCCACTCTTGCGACCGTTAACCAGCCGCCCAACTTGGCACTGAGCGGTCGGCGAAACCGGACCGCTCCAGCGGCTCGTTAGACCGCCTCTTCGATCCGCGCTTTGAGCTGTTCAAGGGCCGAGAGCGCTCTTGCGGCGAACTCAAAGGCATTACCCACCTCTGCATCGCTTTGGTCGATAACGGGCAGATTAAACTCCACCAAACTAGGATCAGCAATCTCCACGGCGACTTCGAATGCACCGAAGGTGAGAGAACCAAGTGCGGCCTGTGGCGCGGTGAACGACATCACCCCGAACTTCGGATACCATCCCGACCTGCTGCACCTCAGCTCGCCGTGTTTAAGGCGATTAGCAAGATCCGCACATACCGCCAACGCCGGATCAGCGTTCACAACGTCCTCGACAATCTGCGCGTTTTGTCCGCGGATATCTGCTCTCCGCTTCAGATAGTCCTTTGCGTTCCAGATCCAGATCAGGAGGTTGAAGGCGCTGTCCTCGGCCTCTGCATGGGACTTTAGTCCGCGAATCACGTAGCGGTGAGTCTCGCCATCTGGGAAGGTGTAGTTCCAAGAGCTGCCTTCCCCGGTCTTCTGTTTGGTAGCGGCGACGAGACGACCTAGTCGCTCGAACAGTTCAGCGATCTGCGTCTCTGTCATGACCTGTAGCTCAGCGCTGGCGGTCCTATTGGTCTAACTATTAAGTGAGCCGCGTTAGAAGCCGACAAGGGCCGGTGGCCTATCTCCCAAGACGGCTCCACTTGTCAACGTCGAATTTATTCGCAATATCCCACACTTACCCTAACCGATCAAGACTATCCGGCCGACAAACGCTGCCAGCTTCGGCGGCCTATCTCGACAAGCTCTGTGCCATGCCCTTAAGGCTCACCGGCGGCACCCGCAGGGTGACGTCCTGTGCAGCCGCTGGTGAGGCACAATTTTCATTTGCTTACCTCCTGACTCAATACGCGCTTCTCTGTCATGTTCGTATATATGATGAATGTTGCGAGCAAGGAAACGAGGATGAGGGAAGACCCAACAGTGCCGAAGTCGAGTCCGCCCTTTTCAACGGGCTTTGTAAGAAGATCCCCAAAGGTTGCTCCAAACGGACGAGTCAAAACGAAGGCAATCCAGAACACCATGACTCGATTAAGTCGAGTGAAGGTGGCGACAAGGACGACCAACCCGAGCATCCCCCCGATGAGAGCGGCCCCGCCAAAAAAACCCAGGCCGGAATCATCGGCCAGGAAATCCCCCAAGGCTGTACCCAATGTGTTGGAAAACAATATGGCCGTCCAATAAAACAGTTCCGCTTTGGTTGTTTGGATGTTACTAACGGATAACGTCTTTTCGCTGATACGCCAAACCGCCAGCACCACCAGCAAACACGCAATCAAGATCAGTGAGCCTTTCATGTAACCAAGCCCCAGGGTTCGATCCATAAAATCTGACATTGTTGTGCCGGCCGTACTTGTCGTGAGGATCACGGTCCAATACAGTACAGGATGAAACCTGGTCGCCTTAAGCTGGACAACAACAGAAATCAGGAACAGACCGATCAGAATGATAGAACTCACGCCGTAACCGACGTTCATCGTCATCGAAAGGAGATCGCCGGCTGTCTCACCGAGAGTGGTTACACAGATCTTCATGATCCAGAAGAAGAAGGTGACTTGTGCGATCTTACTCATTACTGCCCCGGTTCACAGTTATGCCTCACTATCACATGAGCCGTTTCAGAGGTCGACAAAGGCCGGCAGCCTTGTATCGGAACAGAGGGTGCGGGTACTTGAAACGTGCTCACAGCATTCAGTCGGGCTGCGGGCCGTTCAGCTTGCCGCCAACACAGCGGGATGAGACAGGGGGAAATCTCGGGGGGGCTCACGTAGGCCGATATCGATCTTCAGGGTAAGACCGTCATGCTCCACAAGACCAAAAACAACGAAAGGTGAGTTGTACCGTATGACGCGGTGGCGCGACTAGGGGCCACGCCAGAGCCATTTCCCATGAATTCGTTCCAACCGTCGCGCCATAAAATATGCAATCCATAGCCATCCCACGAAGGCGCCAATACACCCAAAAAAGAAAAGCCAGTGACCAATGAAAAAAGCAGGGATCATCCCAAGGCCGAAGCTCACCACAGACAGGATCATGACGAGTCGCCGAAAGTTTCGCTCCACGCTCCATTTTTTTTCTTCGCTCATCAGTGTAGTCACCTCCAAATCAACACCACCTTCACCACGAGGCTAGGTCGGTTGCTGCGGCGGAATAGTCACTATTTGGTCACCGGAGACTTGTCCAAAGACAGACAGACTTCGTAACCACCTAAACATATTGGTGGCCCCAACGGGTTTCGAACCCGTGTTTCGGCCTTGAGAGGGCCGCGTCCTGGGCCACTAGACGATGGGGCCATGCGGTGAAGTGACTGGATAACCCCACTCACTATAGCGAAATATGGAATCACCGCGCAACCAAAATCTACTGTCTGCGTGCGACACACAGACGGGCGTGATTCAGCGGTCGTACGAACATGCTGGAAATACGTCACTGGCTGGGGAGAGGCGGAAGGACGGCGTTATCGCTCGGCCCCGGTGAAGCGGCGTTAGTCGTTGGCAGCACTAGGGCTGAAGGCGCCAGCTCTTCCTGTCCTCTAATAAAGTATTCGCCGAAGGCATCGGGATCGCTCGATGAGGTCGGCTGTCCCGTCTTTCGATTGACCAGCACCTGAACGACCCCTTCAGGCGGGAGAAAGGCCTCAACGGGGCTATTGCCAAGGCTCTGCTTCATAA
Organism: Candidatus Methylomirabilota bacterium; assembly: GCA_028870115.1. Lineage (NCBI taxonomy): Bacteria > Methylomirabilota (SeqCode) > Candidatus Methylomirabilota bacterium. Next base: position 25,638 of record JAGWQH010000041.1, on the reverse strand, counting down.
AATCAACCCAGATGGGCGCGGCTACTTTGCCGGCCGTCTCGTGAGAGCCGATCGGACGGCGTTGATCGTAACCCAGCCAGATCCCCGCCACAACACTCGGGGTATACCCGATGAACCAGAGATCTTCTGCAGCCTGAGTGGTCCCGGTCTTCGCGGCGACCGGGCGCCCGATACGCCTGGCGGCCTTACCCGTCCCGCGTTCGACCACGCCCTCAAGGACCGAGGTCAGGACAAAGGCGACCTCCTCGCGCAAGACCTGTTGCGGCTGGGGCGACTGTTCTTCGAGTACGGTCTCGCCAGGACCCACTACCCGGCGGATGGCGAAGGGCGGTGTCCAACTCCCACGATTGGCGAACGCCTGATAGGCCGACGCCATCTCCAACAGACTTACCTCAGAGACTCCAAGGGCGAGGGCGTACTCCCGCCGAAGCTCCGAGGTAATCCCAAGCCGATGGGCAAGGTCGATGACCGGATCGACCCCGATTGCGGCAATCAGGCGGACGGTCGGAACATTGATCGACTCTTCAAGCGCCTGACGAAGCGTCACCAGCCCACGATACTTACGGTCCACATTCTCTGGGGCCCACGTTTCACTTCGCCTCCCCGCACCGATCTCAAAGCTGATGGGGGCATCGTCAATAACGGTCGACGGCGTAAGTCCCCGCTCAAACGCCGCCGCATAGACGAGCGGTTTGAAGGCCGAGCCGGGCTGGCGTCGCGCCTGCACAACCCGGTTAAACTGGCTCCGGCCGTAGTCTGAGCCGCCCACCCACGCCTTGATCTCACCGGTCCTGGCATCAAGGGCAACCAGCGCCCCCTCCGGTGCCGCGTTTCCACCCTCCTTTTGTCCGTCCTTACGCTTGACGATGGCAGCAATACCCCGGCTCATCGCCTTGACCGCTGCCCGCTGCATGCCGGCATTCAATGTCGTATAGATCTTCAGCCCACCTTGGCGGACCAGGGTCTGGCTCAAGCGCGTCTCAAGATACTGTCGGACATAATCGACGAACCATGGCGCCATGCCCTTCGATCGAAACATCGGATTCACCGAAACAGGCGTAAGATTGGCCCGGCGCGCCTGGGCCTGTTTGAGCGCGCCTGTTGCCGCCATCCGGTCCAGTACGTACTGCCGACGCGCCTTGGCGCGCTTGGCATCGATCAGCGGCGAGTACCTGCCGGGCGCGCGGGGAAGTCCGGCGAGCAGCGCCGCTTCCGGCAGGGTGAGTTCCGTGACGCTTTTGCTGAAATAGGTCCGTGCGGCTGCCTCGACCCCGTACGCCCCATGACCGAAATAAATGGAATTCAGGTACATCTCCAGGATCTGATCTTTTGTGTAGCGCTGTTCGAGTTCACTGGCAAGCTGCAGCTCCTTGACCTTCCGTCCGATAGTCCGCTCGTGGCTTAAAAACAGAGTCTTCGCAAGTTGCTGCGTGATGGTACTGCCCCCTTCCTTTACGGAAACAGACATAAGATTTCTCACGGCTGCCCTGGCGATCCCTTGCAGGTCAAGCGCCCCATGCTCATAAAAGCGGGCGTCCTCGGCGGCGATGATAGCCTGTCGTAACTTCAAGGGAATCCGGGAAAGCGGGACAAAGACCCGGTATTCCGGAACAACGGAGCTGAGCACCCTTTCTTCATCATCGTAAAGGAGGCTTGGCTCGCCGGGCTGAAAGATCGCCAGTTGTGGCAGGTTGGGCAGATCCTCCTCGCGCGCCGGAGGGGCTCCCCATGCAGTGGCGCCGAGTGTCGCGCTTATCAGAAGGGCAACGACTATCGCTCGCCATTTGGCTCTAGAGTAGTTCGTTCGCATTACAACGATCGATCTGAACCAAGCATCAGCAATACCAGGTGTTGGTAAAGACAGCTCTGGACCTTAACGCATGTTTCCCCGTCAGCGCCCATTCCAGCATGCACACACGCATCCCCTCGCGCTCTGTCATCTCGCCACCTCAGTGATCAATGAACATTTCGTAGTACGCACATACCGGCGGGCCACCAGGGGGCACTTACTCCGCAACCACATTCACTATACCACGGAATATCGCCCTATTGATGCATTCCATTGGCCGGGATTTGTCCTCGGGACCGATCGGCCGCGGCGATCAAAACATCGCCTACGAGATCCAGAGCGGTAGGACCTAAGCCGGAGACGTTACCGGCCGCTGTGGGACGTCCATCAGTCCGAATGGAGTGCGGAAGCGGTGGCCACCGGTCAGAATCTACGCCAGACCGAGTGGATGGGCGGGGTAGCAGGCGCGGTGGCGGCGCACGGGCTCGCCACCCGCGACGAATAGGGATACGCGGTGCGACGACAATGAGTCCATCTCCCTCGTTCTCGCAGGCTGCCTTCAGCCGTTTCCACCAGACGGCCGCGTTGGGCAATGCGGCCAGCCACTATGCAATGATTCGCTTCTCCGATCCTGGCGAAAAAGCTGATGGAGGGGCCGGGTCCCAACCAAGGGGCGCCTATCGAAGCAATTGCTCGTAGGTCGCCACGTCAAAGCCGACCACAAGCGTGCGTCCCTTCCGAAGGGTCGGGGCTCGCAGGTTCCCGCTCGGGCCCAGCAGGAGCGCCAAAAGCTGAGCCCTGTCCGGCTTGTCCTTCCGCAGGTCAACGTGGATAACCTTCTGCCCTTTCGTCGCGTAGATCTCGTCCACCTCTCGAACCAGCGCAAGCGCCTCCTGATCCTTCAGGGTTGTTTTCTTCGCATCCACCTGCACCCCGATCTCGACACGATGTTTCGCAAGAAACTCTTGCGTCTTGGTGCAGCTCTTTCACCCAGGGCGGTGGTATCTCCAATCAACTCGTCCCATTGGAATCTCCTCCATCAGGCCATCATGATAGATACAGACGGTCCAGACTGCACGCTCAAGGGTTCCGCTAGAGGGCGCTCGCAACAGCGCTAAGAGGCTTGCCTGGCCATCAATCCCTCCGTGTGATTTCCATGCCCCATCGTGACGGATACCCGCGTCGTGTGCAAGGAGAAAGTTCTCGTCTTCCCACGCCAGATGGGTGACCGACGAGTGTCGACTCTAGCCTTCGAGACTCTTGCCCCATGCAGCAGCATCAAGAGCCGTTACTGACGGACATCAAGTAGATCTTGGCCGGCAATCTGTTGAGACCGGTCTACCGGCTGCGGAGCGATGAGGTTTGACATGTTCACGCTGTCGGGTCTGAGGCCCCTGGGCAGGATGCACCTGTGTGCCACGTGAGTTACTTTGAGGCAGATGCCTTTACGAAGTGGGCGGGCAAGCGTCTGCCCACCGAAGCTGAATGGGAAGTTGCAGCGCAGGCCTTAGGCGTTCAGGTAATAGAGGGCAACTTCCTCGACTCTGCAGCGTACCATCCCGTCCCACTTGGCGACCGGAGAACAGGGAACGTACAACCTCTCCAGATGTGTGGCGATGTCTGGGAATGGAGCGACAGCGCGTATCTGCCGTATCCCGGCTATCGAGCGGCGGAGGGGGCGCTCGGAGAGTACAATGGTAAGTTTATGGTGAACCAAATGGTTCTCAGGGGTGGTTCCTGCGTCACACCAAGAGATCATATCCGGATCAGCTACCGCAACTACTTTCAGCCCGAGAAGCGGTGGCAATTCACGGGAATTCGTTTGGCCGAGGACATACGGGGAGATTAGTCCCCAGCCTTGCTCCCGATGATCGCCAGTTGCCTCGCGAGCAGGATGCTGGTCCAAGATACCTTGATGAAGGGTAATGAACCAAGCATGGGCAAGACAGGGCACTGCAACCGATACATGAGACTCAAGATGGCGGGGGTGTATTCTTTACCCCACTCGGCGGGTAGGCGCGGTTCCCGTGAGCATCATCAAACTACACTTTGGCGCCTCACGAGGCGCTTGAGCCGCCGAGCGCAGTGAGAACAGCTCTAAGCCTGGTTCGACCACCTATGCATGCTTCTGCAAACGCTCAGCGATCCAGACCTTAATGATTGATTGACGAGTCACGCCGAGTCGCTTGGCCTCTTTATCGAGTGATTCGATCATCCAGACCGGAAAATCAACGTTCACCCTTCGCTGTTGGCTCCCGGGGCGAATGGCCTTCGACAGATCGAGATGTCTCAGGATACTTTCGCCCTTATCGAATTTCTCGTCGAACGCTTTAGCTTTCATAAATGTGGATCTCCTCACGTCGTGAACGACGGACTGAGATAATTCGCGTCTTGTCGCTTCTGTGGGTAAAGACCGCGGACCAGTGCCTTCGATCGATAAGACCTATGACAATAGAGCGCGTTTCATCGTCTGTTTTCGCTGGGATTTCAACCCGTTCGGAGTCTTCCCAGAGACGTTGCGCTTCTATGAAGTCGATCCCGTGTTTTGCCTTGTTTCTTCGACTTTTTTCCTCGCCGTATTCAAATTCCATTAAAGTATAAAATATATACCTTTTTAATGGCTGTCAAGTCCGAATGCTGTTCCTCACTATGAGTCGAATGCCCCGATTGAGGCGCGAGCGATTATCGAAATCCTGTGCTACTGCACGGTCACTAAGCTGCACCAGTATCGGAACGCCTGGCCGAGTTCAATTGGAACAGATAGCCGGTTTGCGAGCGAAATGGGTGGGTTGGCGGAGGGTTTCGATAAGGGCACGTAACGCCGGCTCCCAGCGTTTGGAAGAATCTTGCCGAATGGGATCGGGCATATTCGCTGCCCCATGTCGAGTCGAGGAGCCCTACCGTCGTTAGTCTGCGGCGGTCCCGCCGATGATGGCTCGGTCGGGGTCGATCTCTTCCCGAAGGATGCGAAGCTCCTCAGCAGTCGGGGGTGCAAGCTCTTCAAGTTGTTGCGCAATGAGCGGCGTGAACTCCATCTCCTTCAGGGCGTCATCCACGGTCAGGCCGCGCAGGACCCCCAGCAGGGTCATCTGCTTGGTCTGCTCATCGAATCCGTACAACGCCTTGGATGTGACCACTCGCCAGGGCCCGGTATCTTTCGGTAAGCCGGCCCGCTCGCGCGCCCCGGGTGTGCCATCCAGATACCCGGGTGAGGTCACGAAATCGACCTTCTCCACGAAACGGCGGCGTTCGTGCTTGAAGACGATCACTGTCTGCCAGCACTGGGACAACACCTCGTTCGCCCCTCCGCTCCCCGGAAACCGCTTCTCCGGACGGTGGTAGTCGCGCCCGACCATGGTCGAGTTGATGTTGCCGAACCGGTCGATCTGGGTGGCGCCAAGGACGCCCATATCGATCATCCCGAGCTGGGCCTGCGCGAAGATGGTGTTCATGCTGGTCCAGGCGAGCGATCGATAGCAGTTGCGTGGCCCGCCCATCGTGAAGCGGACGAACGGAGTCTCTGGCAGCGCGCCGACCGCACCGAATTCGTAGACCTGGGCCATCCGGGGAGCATGCAGGCGCTGAGCCAAGATCGCGGCGATCTGCGGCATCCCATAGCCGATAAAGACCAACGTACCGTCCTTTATCAGCCGAGCGCACTGGCAGATCATGAACTCTGATTCGCTGAACTCGCTCCCGTTCAATGATACCCCTCCTTGATCATCGCCTGTCGCTTCAGTTCCAGGAGACTCACCATCCCCACCCGCTTCTCCAGAAACTCCTCATGCGAGGCCACGCTGTAGATATATTTGTCGAGATAGACGGCCATCTTCTGTTCGTCGCGTGAGGCGATCATGAACTCCAGGAAGTGCGCGGTATCCATCTCGTAGAGCCCCTGCGTCCCGCCGGGCAGACACCCAAACGGGGCGTAGACGACGGCATCCACCATGTAGTACGGGATGGTGGTCTTCGAAGGCTCCTTGCGGATATCGTCGGTCGTGATGATCTCCTCGGTTGAGAGGATAGTCCGTTTGGAGGCCATCGCCGTCTCGAGGGGTGAGACACCCGGACCGAAGCAGCGAGCGTTCCCATAGATATCGCACTGATGGACATGGATCAGCCCCACATCGGGGTTCACGGCGGGAATCAGCGCGATCGGCTTGCCGGTAAAGGGATCCTGCACCACCTTGGCGCCGGAATAGGTCAGCGTGTCGGTGGCCAGCAGATTCCTGGTCGGTAGAAACGGTACCCCCATCGCTCCGGCCAGGTGGCGTAGCGTCAAGGTCCCGTTCGTCCACTCGGTCACCTTGATCCGCCCATCCTCTACCAACTTACTGATCAGGCGGCCAAGACCCAGGAAGCCCACATCGACGCCTCGCAAGCAGCCTCCGGCCGCCAGCAGCGTGGTCTCCATTAGCGTGAACTTGGCCGCAAACCAGAGCTGCGTTCGCCGTTGGCGAATGATCTCACGAACGAGCGAAGCCGGGCCTCGGGTAAAGGAGGAGAAGTCGAAGCTGACGTAATCGCCGTCCTTCACGTACCGGCGAACCGCTTCAGCCTCGGGCATGACCTTATCCACCAGCTCCCGCCGCTTCCCGGTCCGCATGAAAGCGCGCAGATCGTCCGGGTCTGTCACGCTGAATTCACCGACTCCCGCCTGCAGCACATCCATGCTCATCACCCCCTACAGGCCGATCTTGGCGAGGACTTGTTCCACAGCGGTATACGGATCGAGCGCGCGATCGGCGATACGAGCGATCAACTCCTTCATCCCCCCGTTTCGATCGAACTGCTCCAACACCTTGGTCGTGAGCGTCTCCTGTAACAGCGTCCGAAATGTACGCTCACTTCGCTCCCGCCCCTTCTGCTTCCGCAGATCACGCTCATCCATAAAGGCCCTGTGCTCGAAGATCGCATCCAGGAGCGCTGCGACGCCTTCCCCCGTGGTGGCGACCGTCTTGAGAACTTTTGGAGACCAGCCGGCGCCCTCCGGCCTGCCTGTGCGTGGCACGCAGACAGGCGCCATCTGCAGCATCATCTCAAGGTCGGTGGCGATCCGGTTCGCGCCCTCCCGGTCGGCCTTATTGACCACAAACAGGTCGCCGATCTCCAGGACACCCGCCTTAAAGGTCTGCACTTCGTCGCCGAGGCCCGGAACCGAGACCACCACGCAGGTATGCGCCGTTCCCACGATCTCCACCTCATCCTGGCCGACTCCTACCGTTTCGATCAGAATGATCTCTTTCCCTGCCGCATCCATAACGTCCACGATCTCGTTGGTGGCGCGGGCCAGGCCGCCCAGGTGGCCTCGCGTCGCCATGCTGCGGATAAAGACGCCAACGTCAAGGCTGTGGCTTTGCATTCGGATCCGATCTGCCAGAATCGCCCCTCCGGTAAACGGGCTCGTCGGATCCACCGCCACAATCCCCACCGTCTTGTCGCGTTTTCGCAGCTCCTCCGTGAGCCGGTCCGCCAGCGTGCTCTTCCCGGAGCCCGGCGGACCGGTGATCCCGATGATGTGAGCCGAGCCGGTGTGGGGGTAGAGTAACTTCAGTGCAGCCCTGGCCTCGGCATCGCCGTTTTCGATCATCGTCATGAGGCGGGCCGCCGCACGTACATCACCCTTCAGAATTTTTTCCACCAGCTCCATGCGTTACCGCACATCGGGCGCAGCACCCCGCGCCGTCTTTATACATATGCTCGACCCAACAGCTCGCGGGCGATGATCAGTCGCTGGATCTCCGAGGTCCCTTCGCCGATGGCGCAGAACTTGGCATCGCGGAAATAGCGCTCAACCGGGTGTTCCTTGATGTAGCCATAACCGCCGTGGATCTGAACCGCCTCAGTGGCGGCCTTCATGGCTACCTCCGCGGCGAAGAGCTTGGCGTACGACGCCTCCTTCGTGAACGGCTGACCAGCATCTTTCAGGTAGGCGGCCTGCAAAACCAGGAGCCTGGCCGCGTCGATCTCGGTGGCCATATCCGCCAGTTTCCATTGAATCGCCTGGAAGTCCGCGATCGGCCGGCCGAAGGCCTGTCGTGCTTTGGCGTACTTCAGCCCCTCCTCCAGACAGCCGCGGGCAATGCCCACGCTGAGGGCGGCCATCCCGATCCTCCCCGCATCCAGGATCGTCAACGCATCAATAAAGCCGTGGTCCAGCTCGCCCAACAGGTTTGTCCCCGGAATGCGCACGCCTTCCAGGATAACTTGGGCCGTATCGGAGGCCCGAAATCCCATCTTGTGCTCTTTCCGGCCGACCCGCAACCCGGGCGTCCCCTTCTTGACAATAAAGGCCGAGATCCCCTTTTCCCGCGCCGCCAGATTAGTGCGCGCCATAATCACGTAGATACCCGCCACACTCCCCTGGGTGATGAAGTTCTTCGTCCCGCTCAGCACCCATTGATCCCCTTCACGTGTCGCAGTAGCCTGCATACCGGCTGCATCGCTTCCCGACTCAGGCTCTGTCATCGCCCACGCGCCAATGGCCTGCCCACCGGCCAGTTGGGGAAGATAGTCCCTCTTTTGAGCCTCACCTCCGAAGAGGTAGATATGGTTACTGCAGAGCGAGTTGTGCGACTCTACGGTCAACGCGACCGATGCATCGAACCGCGCAAGCTCCTCAAGGATCACGGTATAGCTGATGTAGTCCATCCCCGAGCCGCCGTACTCTTTGGGAAGAAGGATGCCCATCAGTCCCAGTTCCGAGAGCTTTCGGACGATCTCAGCCGGAAACGTCTCTCGCTCGTCGAGATCGGCAGCGACCGGCGCGACCTCCCGCTCGGCAAACTCCCGGACCATAGCCTGGATGGCTCGCTGCTCCTCGCTTAGCTCGAAGTCCATCCTTCGCCGCTCCGGTGTTGAGATCTGGCCGCCACGGTTGTTGAAAGGCGCGCGTCTGCCCGTGTTCTATTCATCCTCGTGAACGGGGAAGAATCGTATCGAGTCGGACACCTTCTTTTTACTCTTCTGTTCGCTCTTATGCTCGCTGCCGAATGTGGCAACCAATCCTGGGATGAACGCCTGCTTCTCGGAATCCGTGAGTCTTGCCGACGGGTGTAGGATGGTATAGCGTGTAGGCGGCATGTAGCCGCTTCGGACAGCTTCTGCAGCCTCGTCAGCTTCATTCTCCTCGCGTCCCCATTCTGATACATTGAGGACGGCGCGACCTTTATCGATGTCGCGTTTGATGATCCACGTAATCGGTGCGACGACGTCGTACCACGGCAAGACGGTTTGATTACTGTGACAATTGCCACAGGCGCGGAAGAACAACTCTCTCGTTTTGGGGCTGTCCCATTTCGGCTCTGCTTTCACAGGAAGGTTAATAGTCGCTCGACCCCAGGGCATGAACTGAATACCGATGAAAATCACAACGGCTTCCCCGATGGCCAACATGGCCATGACCTTTTTTACCCAAGATGTATGCTTCGCTTCTTGCGTTTCTTCTATCTCTTCCTTCTCTTCCATAGAGCTCCTCCACAAATAATGACAAGTGGGCTAATGCTCTCGTTGAGTGGCTTGCATAGCGCCAGTAGAGAAAATAGGAAAATGAGGCGTAGCCCGTGTATGCCATCAATCGTTATGTCTATTGATGCGCCAGCGACTCATATTGAATTGCAAACAAAGTAAAGCAATCTTCGCATTATTGCAAGTAGAGCTCCTCATCCTCCAACAGAAGTCGAAAGAGACTGTACGGATCACCGACGCCCATGGGGCGATCGCAATCCCATAATGTAGTATATCCAACGCTTCTTTATATTGCGTCACCAAAGGTTCATGGGCGAAACGATGCTTTTGTAGCTGCGGTGTTCTGGCTCATGAGAATGATCAGACGAAGCGAACGTTATAGGCGTGGAAGAAGCGGATATCTTTGATGTCGGCTTTGAGCATGGCGATACGCGCGAGCTCCAGCCGTGGCACAGCAGTCTAACTTGGAGAGACGGGGTGTCCCAGGCGCGCGCGGCCCACGAGTGTTCGGAGTTCCTCCATCGACTCATCGAGCCACCGTTTCCTGAATTCGATCTCCTTTTGGTCTATCAGGCGCCCCCGCATCGCATCAACAACTGAAAGTGAGTCAACAGGCTCCTACGGCTGAGTTCGGGTTTTTGCCTGTTCCATTGCGATCTGCTCAATATGCGCCAGGGCCTTAGCGCCAGAAGCGCCCTCGATGGCCTTGACCGCAATCTCCTGAACCTGCCGCTTCGCCTCCTCGAGGCGCTTCTCGACCGATTCGATATACGTGAGCTGCCTCGACACAGTTTCCTGAAGAGATGTAACCTGTAATGCCGCCACACGCCGCTCGGTCTCTGCATCTTTTGCCAACAGCGCGATCTGTTGCTCATGCCGCCGCTCGACCGACTGGACCGCCCCCGCAACAGCCTGCTGGACCTCTCGCTGGAGCCGTCCCGGGAACTCTTCGACCTCCTTCGACAACCGAGCGAACGCGGCTTCTTTCTCCTTCAACTCCGCTTCTCTCGACTGCCAGCTCTTTTCCAGAGTGTCCTGCCTCTCACGGTTCTTCTTTTCGAGCAGGCGCATCTCCTCCTCGTATTTGTCCTGCGCCTTCTTGCGGTCCAGCGCCTTCTTGTATTCGTACTCCTCGACCTCGCGTTGACGTTGCTTCTTTAGGGTATCCTCATACTCCTTCTGATCCCGTTCTCGCTGTCGATCCTGTTCGGTCCACGCCGCCTTCGCGGCTGCGATCTCGACTTCCAAGATCTCCTTCTGCTGTTGGTATTCCTTCACGAGCATATCCAGAGCCGTTGTGGCCACGTCGATCTTGTGCAACTTCTCCAGTTCCGTTTGTTCCAAAGCAATGGCCTCGCGGACCGATGCCAGCGTGTTCACCTCACGGACCAGCTTATCAGAGAGACCGGAGAGAAACCTGGAGATCTCCACATTCAAGCCCGTGATCCCCTGGGCCACCCCTTCTACGGTGAGATCTGAAACGACTTGGCGAATATCCTGCTCCTTCTGTTTTACAATCGCTTCGGCTTTCGCAGTCGATGCCTCCTTGGCCGCTGCGACCTCTTCAACAATCTCCTCAAACTCCCGTTTGACCTCGGCCTTTGATCGTTTTGGTTTAGCTGACGGCGATTTCGGCGTTGCCATGAACAGACCTCCCTCCATTCACGGATCCTGGGATGTTACGACAGTCTACTCGCTCTAAGCGTCGAACTCTCGGCCGCCACATTGGGGTTCCCGCAGTGGCCGGAACTGTCTCCTACATAAGCCGGCACGGTAAGTCCTAAACTACACTCCTGCGATGCTTACCGCGACAGCAGATTATGCCAGCGGTGGAACCATGTCAAGCAGTGGATGTGTAAGCGCGAAGGAAGAGAGGTCTCAGGGGAACTGCTGGAGGAAGCGAAGGTCGTTGCCGTGGAACAGGCGGATATCGTCGATGCCGTACTTGAGCATGGCGACGCGCGCCGGGCCCAGACCGAAGGCGAAGCCGGTGTAGCGCGCCGGATCGTACCCGACGCGCGCCAGGACATTCGGATGCACCATCCCCGCGCCCAGGATCTCGAGCCATCCGCTCTCCTTGCATAGCCGGCACCCAGCCCCCTTACAGCGGAAACAGTCGATCGACATATCGACGCCAGGTTCGACGAACGGGAAGTAGTCGCACCGAAAGCGGATCTTCCGCTCTTCGCCGAAGAGACGGCGCACAAAGGCATAGAGCGTCCCCTTCAGGTCGGCAAAGGTAATGTGCTCATCAACTGCCAGTCCTTCAATCTGGTGAAACTGGCTCTCGTGGCTGGCGTCTATTGCCTCGTATCGATAACACTTGCCGGGCACCACGACGCGGATCGGCGGCTTGGTCTGTTCCATGATGCGAATCTGCATCGGCGAGGTGTGCGTTCTGAGCAGCATCGGTTTGTCGGAACGGGCGCTGGCCGGATCGATCCAGAAGGTATCCCACATCTCCCGAGCCGGGTGATCCTCGGGAATATTGAGGGCCTCGAAGTTATAGTAGTCCCACTCCACCTCAGGCCCCTCGACGACGGCGAATCCCATCTCCGCGAAAATCTGACAGATCTCACGGATAATCTGAGTAAGGGGATGTAAACGGCCTACAGTCGGCCGCCTCCCAGGCAGGGTAACGTCGATCCGATCTGCCGCCAGCAGTTCATCGCTCGGGACTGATTCCAGGACTGCACGTCTGGCCGCGATACGCTCCTCAATCGCCTGCTTGACCTGGTTGGCCAGCAGCCCGATCGCCGGCCGCTCCTGCGGGGGAAGCGTGACCAATTGTCGAAGGATCGCCGTCAATCTAGCCTTACGGCCGAGGTACTGCACGCGCGCCTGTTCGAGCTGGGCCGAGTCCGCGCTCTGCTCAATCTGCGTGAGCGCCGCCGCCTTCAGATCCTCCAGTTCCTGCCGCAATGCCTCCACCTCTCCCCCACAACAACAAGCCCCGACACGGGTCGGGGCTAGTCTGGGCAAACCATATCGCGATCCTCAGGCTGCCAACTGCTCCCGGGCAGTCTCCGCCAATTTGGTAAACGCCGACGGATCCTGGATGGCCAGATCGGCCATGGCCTTCCGGTCTACCGCCACACCGGCCTTCTTAAGGCCACCCATCATGGCGCTGTACGACAGCCCGGATAAGCGGGCCGCCGCATTAATTCTGATGATCCACAGGCTGCGGAACTCCCGCTTACGGGCCTTTCGATCGCGATAGGCGTACCGCTTTGCCCGATCGACCGCTTCCTGCGCGCTCCTGTATGCCTTACTTCGTTTTCCAAAGTAGCCTTCTGCCTCTTTCAGAACCCTGTTCCTGCGACGTCTCGTCTTGAATCCACCTTTTGCGCGTGGCATCCTTCCCTCCCAGTCTCCTCACTTCCCCAGATAGGGAATCAATCGCTTCATTCGGGCCGTATCCTCCTTGGACACCAGACCCGGCTGACGCAGATTTCGTTTTCGCTTCCTCGACTTACCGGTCAGCAAGTGGCTTTTTGACGCTTTGTAGCGTCTGATCTTGCCGGTTCCCGTCACCTTGAACCGCTTGGCTGCCCCTTTCAGTGTTTTGATCTTCGGCACCGTCGCTCCTCCCTGTCAATGCTTTGGGGTGAGGATCATCACCATATTCCGGCCCTCCTGCCTGGGGTACTGCTCGATCGCAGCGACCTCCTGGAGCGCCTCCGCAAAACGGTCCAACTGCGCCTTCCCGCGCTCGATATGAACCATCTCCCGGCCCCGGAACATCAGGGTCACCTTGGTCTTATTCCCCTCCTTCAAGAAGCGCTCGGCGTGTCTGGCCTTGAATTGAAAATCATGATCATCGGTCTTGGGTCGGAGCTTAATCTCCTTGATCTGGATGACCGTCTGCTTCTTTCTCGCCTCCCGCGTCTTCTTGTTCTGCTCGTACCGATACTTCCCATAATTCATGATCCGGCAGACAGGCGGCTTGGCGTCCGGCGCCACCTCTACCAGATCGAGCGCGAGCTTCTGGGCGGTCTCAAGGGCCTCCTGGATCGGCAGGATCCCCAGTTGCGCCCCCTCCGGACTGATCACCCTCACCTCTTTGATCCGAATCCGCTCGTTCACCCGAACACTTCTACTGATGGATGCTCCCTCCTTCATATGAAGCCGGCACGGCGGCCTTCAGAGCCGGCTTGAGTTCCTCTTGAATCGCGGCTGCGAATTGATCGATCAGCATAACACCCAGATCCCGCCCGCCGCGCTTTCGCACCGAGACAGCGCCTGAAGTGGCCTCTTTTTCCCCTACCACAAGGATATAGGGGGTTTTCTGCACCTCCGCATCCCGAATCTTGTAGCCGACCTTCTCGTTCCGCACATCCACTTCCGTACGTATCCCTGTAGTCCTGAGTTGCTCGGAGACCTGTTGGGCATACGGCTGGAAACGATCCGCCACCGGCACCAGCCGCGCCTGCACCGGCGCAAGCCAGGTCGGGAAGGCGCCGGCATGATGTTCGACCAATACTCCAAAAAACCGCTCCAACGATCCGAGGATTGCGCGGTGCACCATGAAGGGTCGATGCGGTCGGTTGTCCTCGCCGACATAGGTAATGTCGAAGCGTTCCGGCAGGTTAAAATCGAACTGGATCGTAGTACACTGCCAGGCGCGGCCCAAGGCGTCTCTTACCTTGAGATCGATCTTCGGCCCATAGAAGGCGCCGCCCCCGTCGTCAACCTGATAGGCGAGGCCGGCATCGTCGGCCGCCCGGCGCAACGCTTCAGTCGCGTCATTCCAGAGCCCATGATCCCCGATCGCCTTCTCCGGTCGCGTGGCGATGTAGGCGTCATACCGGTCAAAACCAAAGCTGCCGAGAAAGGACAGACTGAAGCTGACGGCGCGGGCTACCTCGCTCACCATCTGCTGCGGCGTGCAGAAGATATGCGCGTCGTCCTGAGTAAACCCCCGAACGCGCAGGAGCCCATGGAGCACACCGACACGTTCGAAGCGATAGACCGTCCCCAACTCGGCAAACCGTACCGGCAGTTCCCGGTAACTGTGGACTTTGGATTGAAATAACTTGATATGAAAGGGGCAGTTCATCGGCTTGACGTAATAGTCGTTCCCTTCCATCTCCATTCTCGGATACATGAACTCCTGATAAAAGTCAAGATGGCCGCTGGTTTCCCACAACTTCGCCCGGCCGACGTGCGGCGTATACACAAGATCATAGCCGTTCTTGAGATGCTCCTCACGCCACAGATCCTCAATGAGCTTCCGGACTAACGCCCCTTTCGGATGCCACAGGACCAATCCACCGCCAATCTCATCATGGATGCTGAAGAGGTCCAGTTCGCGGCCCAGACGCCGATGGTCCCGCCGCTTCGCCTCTTCCAGGAGAAACAGATGCGCCTCAAGCGCCTCCTGTGTCGGAAACGCGATCCCGTAGATTCGGGTCAGCATCGGTCGCCGCTCGTCGCCCCGCCAGTATGCGCCGGCCAGATGCGTCAGTCTGAAGAAGCGGATCATCGATGTGTCCAGGACGTGGGGACCGCGACAGAGATCGATGAAATCGCCGGTTGTGTAGAAGCTGGCCCGCTGCGCCGCCGGGTCCACCTCATGCGCCAGCTCATCCTGCCCTGCCGGTGCGCTGCACGCAGACAGGTCGGCGGCTCCACATGCAGCCGTCGCCCGGTCACGAATGGTCTCCAAGAGCTCGATCTTATACGGCTGGTTCAGCGCCGCTGCCTTCGCAATCGCCTCATCCAGCGGGACCTCAAGCCTGACGAACGGCAGCCGCTGCTCCGAGATCTCGCGCATCGCGGCCTCAATGGCCGGCAGATCGTCCTGGGTGAGCGGGCGAGTCGGCTCGATGTCATAGTAAAAACCGTCCTGGACGGCCGGACCGATCGCAAATTTTGAGCCAGGCAGAAGCTTCTGCACGGCGGCTGCCATCAGGTGAGCGGCGCTATGCCGAAGCATCGACAGGCCTTCCGGCGACGTGGTGCTGATTAACGTCACGTGCGCATCTGCCTCGATGGGACTGCAGAGATCCACGAGACGGCCGTTGACGGTCGCGCCGATCGCCTCTTTCCTGGCTGCCGGATCCACGGCCTCCAGCACCGCCAGCACCGTCACACCGGCAGAGAATTCGTATCGCCGTCCGTCGTCCAGAGTGACAACAATCGATTGGGTTCGGGTCTCACTCACGCGCTGTCTCTGTCTTTGAACAGAACAGGGCACCAGCAACGATATGATGCCCTTTTCTGCTTAGGTGATTCTAACCGGCACAACAACCTGCCTGCGTACCACGCACAGGTCGCCGGGTGCCGCAAGCAATGGTAGGCGCGGGCGGTCTTGAACCGCCGACCTCTTGCGTGTCAAGCAAGCGCTCTCCCCCTGAGCTACGCGCCTAAATAGCCTCACCGCCTTCGCGGTCAACGACGCATATCTTCAATCACTTAGGCCCATCCTGTCAAGGGAAAAGGCGACCTTCCTCACCTATCATTGCACGCGACCCTGCGGGCCGGACCGCTACGAGAGCTTGATCCCATACTTCTTCATCAGGCGATGAACCGTTTTCCGATCCACACAGGCGGCCTTCGCAGCCTGCGAAATATTGCCGTCATGTCGCTTGAGGAGATGGATCAGATAGTCCCGCTCAAACGAGCCGGCCCATACCTCTTTTGCCCGCTTGAGCGGCAGCTCATTCGGCGAAAGTGGTGAGGCAGCCTCGACCTTGACGCGGATCTGTTCCGGCAGATCCTGTGGCTGGACCAGCTCGTATTCGGCCAGGACCACGGCTCGCTCCATAACATTCTGCAGTTCGCGGACGTTCCCAGGCCAGTTGTGCGCCTCTAAGAGCTGCATCGCCTCCGGCGTCACGCCTTTGACCTCCTTCCCGCTGCCGGCCGCATACTTTGTGAGGTAGTGATGCGCGATCAACTGGATATCTCCCGTGCGATCTCGCAGGGGCGGCAGCGGAAGTGAAATCACATTCAGGCGATAGTACAGGTCTTCCCGAAATCTGCCCGTGGCGACTGCCTGGGCTAGGTCGTGGTTGGTGGCCGAGATGACGCGCACGTCCACCTCGATGATCCGGTTGGACCCGACCCGCCGTACCTGACGTTCCTGCAGAACTCTCAGCAACTTCGCCTGAAGATTCAGGCTGATATCGCCCACCTCGTCCAGGAAGATAGTCCCACCGCTGGCAAATTCAAACAGTCCGGGACGGGTAGCCTGCGCTCCCGTAAATGCGCCCTTCTCGTGTCCGAATAGCTCGCTCTCCAGCAGGTTCTCGGGAAGCGAGACGCAGTCAACGGGAATGAACGGACCTGCCGCCCGGCGGCTGTTGACATGGAGGCTCCTGGCTATCAGCTCTTTGCCGGTCCCCGTCTCACCGATGATCAGGATATTGGCCTCGCTCTTCGCAACCTTCTTAATGGTCTCAAAGACCTGAAGCATCGGCAGGCTCCTGCCGATGATGTTGTCGAAGCGGTGAGTCTCGGCGAGTCGCTCCAGGAGTCGTCGGTTCTCTTCCCGCAAACGACGCTGACCCATCGCCCGCTCCACACACACCCTGAGTTGATCGGCCGAGAACGGCTTAGGCAGGTAGTCGAACGCCCCCTCTTTGATCGCCTCGACGGCGGTCTCGATCGTGGCAAAGGCGGTGATCAGGATCACGGTCGCTTCGGGATCGATCGCCCGGATCGCCTGAAGGACGCCTAGGCCGTCAAGGCCAGGCATTCGAAGGTCTGTGAGCACCAGGTCGGGCCTCTCCCGATCGTACAGCATGGCCACCTTGTCGCTCTCGGCCTCGGTCATCACATCGTAGCCAAAGCGGGTGAGAAGCCTGGCGCAGTTCTCGAGCATGTCCACCTCATCATCGATCACGAGTACTCGACCTAGCATCCTGTCCTTTCTCTCATCCTCACACGTCCCCCGCCGGCAACGTCATGATAAAGGTGGCCCCTTTCCCCGCCTCGCTATGGACATCCAATCTCCCCCTGTGCTCTTTGACAATTCCGTAGCTGATCGAGAGGCCCAACCCTGTACCGGTCTTCTTCGTGGTGAAGAATGGGTCAAAGATCTGCTGGACAAGCACATCGGGGATTCCCTCTCCGGTATCAGCGATCAGAATCTGCACGCTTGCCTCGTCTGCCGCTAAGCGGCTCTCCACGCGGATGCGACCGCCCGCGGTCATCGCGTCGCGAGCATTTGTGAACAGATTGAGCAGCACCTCCTCCAGTTGGCTGACGTTCCCCATCACCTTCGGCAGTGAAGGAGCGAGGCGCCGCTCCAGAACGATCTGTTCCTTTTCAAGTTGCCCCTCGATCAGCAGCAGGGTCTCCTCGATGACCCCATTCAGGTCCAGGGGCAGCAATTGCCCGGTGGCAGGCCGGGAGAAGGACAACAGCCCTCGCGCCACGCGAGCCGCCCGCTGCGCATGCTTCTCGATCACCTTCAGGTCATCAATAAACTGCTTCGGAACTTCCGTTTCATGCGCATCCATCAGGGCCAATTCGACGCGGGAGGTGATAATCCCAAGAGGATTATTGATCTCGTGCGCGAGACCCGCTGAAAGAGTTCCCAAGGCACTCAACTTCTCGGCCTGGCGCACCTGTCGCTCCAGGGCGACGCGCCTGGTCACGTCTTCCTCCAGCTCGCGATTAACGGCTTCCAGCTCGCGTCGCCCCCGCCGCTCCCGTTCGGAGAGGATCACGAGAGGCACCACCACCAGAATGATGAAGCCCAACCGTAGAGAGACGATGCTGGCGGAGGTCGGCTGCCAGGTAGGCCAGATAGTCATCACGTATAAACAGGAGGATGAGACCAGCACCGCAACGCCGCGCCGGAGGCCATAATAGTAGGCCTGCAGGGCGGCGATCAAATAGAGCGCCAGAAAAAAAGGACTCTCGACACCGCCGGTCAGTCGAATCAGGACCAGGGAAAAACCCAGATCGATCACCAGGACCAGGAGGTTGAGTCGCCTCATCTGCTCCTGGTGGGTTACAATCCAGGCGTACAGAAGGATGCAGTATAGTGTGAAGGCGTACAGTAAGAGGGTAACCGTACCTCGCTGGGGTTGGGAAAGAGGGGTCAACGAGAGCCATCCGTAGCTCGCAATGATGGCCGCAACTCGGAGGGCCGCGAAATCGTAAATCGGAGAGGGCGGATGGCTTCGCGTCAAGAGACCAAGAATGCTATCGTTTGCTTTCATTGGCGTTTCTTTTGTCTCCGCGATGACTCCCATGATACGAGTGCTGAATCAGTAGTATTCTAATCTCTTCAAAAGAGGCTGGTCAACTTCTATGCTACGCCTTCCTCCTTAGCGAACCCGATCCATCCCATCTGGTTGCTTGAAGAACTGGGACTTTTGTGAGTTATGTGGGGCATCACAACCCCAGCATACACCGGTTAGATCTTAATAAGTTACAGGCAGCTCCTTAAATGTGGGGAGGTGCCGCCCCATTACTCATTGCTGTTAGCCATGCTCCTAGCAGCCGTCCCGTAGCCGGATAATCACTCGAAAGCCTCTCGGGCGGGCGATCTCCCGATGGAGGCCGTCCAGAGCCGGTTGTGGCACGGCGATTGCTGACCTCAAATTACCAAACAAGGAGGTGGCCATGAGACGCAGACTTTCTCGGCGCGGCTTTCTCAAGCTGGCTGGTATGGCCGGACTCGGCGCGGTATTGATTCCTGAGGATCTGTTTGCGCAGTACCGTTATCTGGCCCCGGTGTCGGTGCCCAATCCCCTGGCCGCGTATCCCAACCGCGACTGGGAGCGGATCTACCGCGACATCTTCCGCACCGATAAGACCTTTGTCTTTCTCTGCTGTCCCAACGACACGCACAACTGCCTCCTCAACGGCTTTGTCAAAAACAACGTCCTGGTCCGGATCGAGCCTACCTACGGCTACGGCAAGGCCACTGATCTGTATGGGAACAAGACCAGTCATCGCTGGGACCCGCGCTGCTGCCAGAAGGGCTTGGTCCTGGCCCGTCGCTTGTATGGCGACCGCCGCATCGATGGGGCCTTCATCCGCCGCGGGTTCAAGGAGTGGGTAGACAAGGGGTTTCCGCGCGATCCGATGACCGGGGCGGCGCCGAGGGATCTGATGCAGCGAGGCTGGGATCACTGGGTCCGGGTCTCGCACGAGGAAGCCTACGCCTACCATGCCAAGGCGCTGTATAACATCGCGAGAACCTATTCCGGTGAGCAGGGCAAGGCGTACCTGCTTGCCCAGGGTTACGACCCGGATATGGTTGAGCAAGTGGGCGGGGCCGGAACCCGCGTCATGAAATTTCGCGGAGGAATGGCCCAGCAAGGGGCCGTACGAATCTTTGGAGCATTCCGGATGGGGAACAGCATGGCGCTCCTGGACCACCACATCCGGGAAGTCGGTCCCCAGGAGGCCAAAGGGGCCGGCGCATGGGATTCCTATTCGTTTCACACCGACCTCCCGCCGGGGCATCCGATGGTCACCGGTGATCAGACGAATGACTTCGAGCTGTTTGACGTCGAAAACGCCAAGCTGGCGGTGATATGGGGAATGAACTGGATCACCACCAAGATGCCCGACAGTCACTGGATGACAGAGGCGCGGCTTAAAGGCGTCAAAATCGTGACCGTGACCGTCGAGTACTCCGCCACCGCCAGTAAATGCGACAACGTGGTGGTTATTCGACCGGGCACAGATCCAGCCTTCGCCCTGGGTCTTGCCCAGGTAATAATAGCGGAGAAGCGCTACGACGCCGACTTCGTCAAGCGGTTCACCGATCTGCCTACGTTGATCCGAATGGATACGTTGCAGCGCCTCGCAGCCAAAGATCTTTTCCCGGGGTATCAAGAGAAGGCCTGGCAAAACTGGACCCAGATGGTGCCCAAGGGGAAAATCCCTCCGCCCACCCCACAACAAAACGGTGTGCAGGTGCCGGAGTATCTGGCACACGATTTGGCCGATTTCGCCATGTGGGATGCGCGCGCCAATCGTCCTGTGGCCGTGGGCCACGACGATCTTGGCGCGCACTTCACCAAGCTGGGGATCGATCCGGCCCTCTCGGGAAGCTTCGATGTGACGTTGGCCGACGGCCAAAAGGTCGTAGCGAGACCGGTATTTGATCTGATCCAGGAGTACCTCAATGCCAACATGACCCCGGAGCTCTGCAGCCGGCTCACGTGGGCGCCGAAAGATGCGATTCTGACGTTAGCGCGCGACATCGCCGCCAGCGGCGGCAAAACACTCATCGCCTGCGGCATGGGACCCAACCAGTTCTGGAATAACGACAACAAAGATCGGGCCATTTTTCTGGTTCTTGCGCTGGCAGGCAGCCTGGGTCGCCATGGGGGGAATATCGGCAGCTTCTCCGGCAACTACAAGAACACTCTGTTGTCCGGGATCGGTCGCTGGACAATAGAAGATCCGTTCCAACTCCAATTGGATCCCACGGGCCCGATCATAACCCGTTACTACCTTCGGCCTGAATCGATGCACTACTGGGCCAACGGCGAGCGGATCATGAAGGCGGGGAGCAAAAAGATTACGACGGGCGCCCATCTCCCCACGCCCACCAAGAGCATCTGGCAGGTCAACTCCAACTCTAGCCTGGGCAACCAGAAAGGCTTTTACGATGTGGCGTTCAACACCTTGCCGCGCGCCGAGCTGGTGGTCTACAACGATTGGTGGTGGACGGCCTCATGCGAGTTCAGTGATATCGTCTACGGCGTGGATTCGTGGATGGAGTTCAAGTATCCCGACATGACTGCCTCCAACACCAATCCGTTCCTTCAGGCCTATCCACGCACGCCGGCTCGCCGCGCCTTTACTACCGTGTCCGACAATGACACCTACCTGGGGGTGGCGCGCGAGCTGGGCAGGCTCACCGGCGATCCCCGCTTTGAACAGATGTGGCACTTCATCGCCGCCAACCGCGTCGAGGTTTACCTGCAACGCATTATCGACGGGTCTGCGCCCCTGAAAGGGTATCGCTTCGAAGAGTTGGAAAAGCTGGCGAAGGTCGGGATTCCAGCCCTCTTGAACACGCGGACCTACCCGCGCATCAACAGCTTTGAACAGGTGCAGGAGTCCAAACCCTGGTATACCAAAACGGGTCGCTTGGAATTCTACCGCCCGGAGCCCGAATTCATTGACGCGGGAGAAAATCTGATCGTGCATCGCGAGCCGTCAGAGGCCACCTTCTACGATCCTTGCAGCATCGCGGCGGCCCCTCATCCGGCGATTCGGCCTAAGCGACCGGAGGACTGGGGGATCACGCCGGATGATCGGAGCCACACCGCCCGTCAGATGCGCAATACGATCTATACCGTCGCACAGTTGCTTGCGTCGACACACCCGTTGAAGGATCGCGGGTGGGATCATGTGTTCCATACGCCAAAGTACCGCCACGGGGCTCACACCATGCCGATCGACACCGACTTTATGGCCGCGCTCTTTGGGCCCTTCGGCGATATCTACCGGCGTGATAAGCGAATGCCCGACACCGGCGAGATGTATGTGGACATCAATCCCGACGACGCCAAGGCCATGGGAATTCACGATGGCGATTATGTATGGATCGACGGCGATCCGGAGGAGCAGCCCTTTCGCGGCTGGAACGACCCGAAGCGAAAGGAAGAGTACAAGGTAGCCCGACTCTTGGCGCGTGCGCGCTACTACCCGGGCACCCCACAAGGCATCACGCGTATGTGGTTCAATGGCTACATGGCGACGCCGGGTTCGGTCAAGGCGCACGAAACCCGACCGGACGGCATTGCGAAGAACGCCGAGACCAACTATCAGGCCCTGTTTCGATACGGCGGCCATCAGAGCCTCACGAGGACCTGGCTCAAACCCACGCACCAGACCCACACGCTGATCTCCCGCAAGTCCTGGACCCACGAAATCACCAGAGGATTTAACGTGGACGTGCACTGCGTCACCAGCGCCCCAAGGGAATCGCTCGCAAAATTTACGAAGGCCGAGGACGGAGGTCTCGGCGGTAAAGGGCTATGGCGCCCGGTGACGTTGGGGCTTCGACCGAGCACCGAGAGCGACACCGTGAAGCAGTACCTGAGGGGCGGGTTTGTGAGACTGACCAAGGCATGACACCAGTATTCAGCCAACAGCTTTCAGCAGCAAGCAATAGCGCTTGCACTGATAGCTGACTGCCGGCAGTTACCCCTGGGAGGATTCTGATGCCGAAGGTATACAACTGGCAAATCAGCCGCGAGATGGAGTATCCGTATGAGGGGATAAGGCCCCATAAGCAGTTTGCCATGATTATGGATACCAACAAGTGCATTGCGTGTCAAACATGCACGGTAGCCTGTAAGACGACCTGGACGCCCGGACGCGGTCAGGAGTATATGTTCTGGAACAACGTGGAGACGAAGCCGTACGGGTACTACCCGCTGGGATGGGACGTTCGTATTCTCGAGAAGCTGGGCGTGCAGGATATGCGAGCGTTTCCCTACCAGGGACAGACCCTGTTCGAAGCAGCGCCCAGCGGGGAACGTATTCTCGGATATCTGCCTGATGACCTGGACTATGCCAACCCCAACGTAGGTGAAGACGACTCCTACGGCAACATGGCGCAGGGCGCCTGGTTGCAGATGCCCCACATGCAATGGTTGTACTATCTGCCGCGTATCTGCAATCATTGCACCTACCCGGCCTGTCTGGCCGCCTGTCCTCGTATGTCGATCTACAAACGCCAGGAAGATGGGATCGTGCTGCTGGACCAGTATCGCTGCCGCGGCTACCGCGAATGCGTGAGAGCCTGCCCTTACAAGAAGGTCTATTTCAATTCCATGACCCGCGTCTCGGAGAAGTGTATTGGCTGCTATCCGGCCATCGAAAATGGACGGCAGACCCAATGTGCCATCACCTGCATCGGCAAGATTCGCCTGCAAGGGTTCATCTCACCCCCGGACAAGGCGAGAGAAGATAACCCCTTGGATTACCTTATCCATCTGGCGAAGGTTGCCAAGCCGCTCTATCCGCAGTTCGGCCTGGAGCCCAATGTGTATTACATCCCCCCGGTGCACGTGCCCCCAGCCTTTCTGTATCAGATGTTCGGCTGGGGCGTTGAGGAGGCGATCGCCACCTACCGCAGCGCCTCCGAGAACCTCAGGCTGCTGGGCGCGCTCCTCCTCTTCGGCAGCACCCCGGAGATCATCTACCATTATAAGATCGAGGGCAGCCACGCGCTCGGCTATGACGAAAAGGGTACCGAGGTGGCGCGGGTACCGATGAATGAACCTATTCACATCCGAGCTGCCTACGACGAACAGTTTCAAACCTTTCGCACAAATATCTCGTGAGTGAGGAGATCATGAACAGACGGTATCACCTCAGTCCGTTGATATTCGCCGTCTTGACATTGAGCCTCGCGGTGGCAGCCTCTCCTTCCGACGCGGAACTGCTTCAAGCGATCCGTGTGAAAGATCAAGGGCATCTGACAGATCTCCAGGCAACATTCTGGAAACAAGCGCCGGCGGTCAACGTCACTATGCTGCCGCAGGTAATCGCCATCCCCAAAAATCCCAATGCGTCCGTCAGATCGCTCAGCGTGAAGGCTGCACACAACGGACAATGGCTCGCGATCCTGTTGGAATGGAAAGATCTTACAATGAATGACCGTATTGTTTCGGATAAGTTCGCGGACCAGGTGGCTGTCGAGCTGCCGGTCCGGTACAGAAAAGACGCCTTACCCAGCCCAATGATGGGGGACCCCGGGGGAAGGGTGATTATCTGGCAATGGCGGGCGGCGTTCCAGCGCGACGTCGATAAAGGCGAGCCGACAGTGCGGGACCTCTACCCCAATACCCTGGTGGATATCTACCCCGACCAGGTACTGAAGGCGATTGACGTTGGACCGTATACGGGGGCCTTAGGTCTTGACAACCCGATCTCGCGACATAAGCAATCACCCGTTCTCGATCAAATAGCGGAGGGTTGGGGCACGATGACCGTTCACTCCGACCAGCAGGCGGACGGCAAGGGTGAGTGGAGAGACGGTGTCTGGCGGGTCGTCATCACCCATCCGCTGGTCGGTGTGAGTGAGAACCAACCTCGTCTTCAGCCTGGCGACGAAACCGTCATCGCATTTGCAGTGTGGGATGGCGGCAATCGGGAGGTCGGAGCACGCAAGGCATGGTCCACCTGGATCCCTTTCAGATTAGCCAAGTAGAACATCCTGAATCGCCGGTCCTGGAGTCCGAGATCGAGGATCTCAGATCGATCATCTTTTGACTGTAAGCAGGAGATGGAGATCAAGATGCCGGATACCTATAGCGTGGTAAAGCAGGTCTCCACCGCATTGTTCCGTAGCGTTGCCTTTCAAGCGCTGGCCCTGGGATTCGCCTACCCTTCCAACGCCGTCGTACAACAACTGAAAGCACGGTGGAGCGCGCTGCTGACCGGTTCGCGTCCATGGCCGACGGGGGTGAAGCAGCCCTTTCAGCACGCCAACAGACTCCTCCTCAGTACGGATGAAGAGACGCTCGAACCCGAGCATGTCCGCCTCTTTGGCCCGGTTGCACGCTGCCCTTTGTACGAGACCGCCTACGGCGATGCCGGGCGTCTCCTGGGCCGATCGGCGAGCCTCGCCGATATAGCCGGTTTCTACTTGGCGTTCGGACTGTGCCCCACTACTGGCGATACTCATCGTGAAGATCATATCGGCCTTGAACTTGAGTTCATGAGTCTCCTGACCTTAAAGGAGGCATACGCCGTAGCAGAGGGGTGGCAGGAACCCATGGAGATCACCCGCACGGCTCAGCAGCGGTTTGTTCAGGACCATCTGGGGACGTGGATCGACGCGTTGACCGCGCAGTTGAGCCTATGCAAACCTCATCCGTTCTACGCCACCCTAGGAGAATCGCTATGCGCCATGGTGCGTGCCGAGGTGATACGCCTGCAGGTGTCGCCCGTACCTGTCGGCGGTCCGGTTGTCGATACCCTGATGGGGGATGATTCTCTGCAGTGCCCATACGCTCCCAGTAGCCAAGGGTAGCATAGCGATCCTTTTTTGATTACGTCGGTCCACTCCTTACCCCTAGCATCTATCCTCCCCCCTTCCACCTGGAACAAGAGTTGCTAGGTGTGAGACGAGAGCAGTGCCCGGCCACGAGGAGCGGGCGCCGCCCACCCCACCAGGGAGGACGAGGATGGACCGACGATGACGCGCACGCGCAAGGTCCGGTTTAAACCGCTGGGCATCACCATCGTGTGTGACGCGACCGAGCCGATCCTGCAGGTCGCCTTGCGCCTCCAGCCACCCCCCTCCCGCAAGCCGAAGGCGATCGTCGTGGGGGCCAAGTATACCTTCACCGATCTGGTCGGCGCCTCCGCCGCCTTCCGCAATGCCACCAAGATCGGCCTGATTGCCGCCGGCAATACGCTGTCGGTCCTGATCGCGGGGG
>JAGWQH010000040.1 GCA_028870115.1 Candidatus Methylomirabilota bacterium | reverse complement strand
TGCTTTGGAGCCATCCAACGGGGTAACCTGTGCCTGCATCGTTTTGTCCCTCCATTGTGTACGTGGTTGGTGAGCGAACCCCACGATACCAAAGGGTCACGGACAAAACGATGCTTTTTTAACTGCAATGTTTGGGATAAAGCTCAGGACGTGGCCCCTTGTCGGGTCAGGTGCCTTCCTCCAGAATTCGCTCAGGATACCATCAGGATCACCAAAATTGAGCTTCCCGCGCCAATAGAAGGTCATCAGGTGCTCGGCGAGACGGTCGTCAGGATCTCCGAGTTGCCTTGTTTCTTCTCTACTCGCGTCCAGACGTTCAATGGCAGCCGCGTATTGATCACGCAGCACTTCAAAGACTTCATCGTACGGGGAACAGAAGATAACGTAGGTTTCCCACGCAGCGTCTCTGTAGCTCCTTTCGGCTTGACACTCATGGGGTACCTGCCTAGGATAGCCCTACCCTGTCGCAGGAGTCAGGAATGTATAACGGCCAGTGCCCTGACGGTCAATCATAGCTTGATCAGCTTAGCAATGAAAGGGAACAAAGGGGCGGAGCCGATCTGGTAAGTCATGTTATGAATCAGATTGATCGAGATAATCACCCCCTGCTGTACTCCGTGTCGCAGAAAGCGAAATGGGTTGATGAGGACAGCTTCCCTGTGTGGAGAGAGTGGGCCGACGAGGTCGAGACGTGGTTCCAATTCCTCAAGGACCGCGAGGGATGGGATCGGTATCTTCCGCGACTTCGGGACGATGCGCGGACACGTGATGAAACCCTCTCGGAGATTGCCGTAACGTATTTTCTCAAAACACGATGTGGCCTTCAGGTTCTGGAGTGGGAACCGCTCGGTCGTAAGCCCAAGCGAGGGGAGTTCCTCGTTGGCCACGATTCAGGTCCAAATATCTTCATCGAGGTCAAAAGTCCAGGCTGGGAGGCTGAGATCATTCGCGAGGTAGCGAAGGACCTTACTAGGGAGACAGGAGTGCCAGAATTACCACTCAGACTGAAGCGCCCGAAGTACCTTGCTGGAGATGGCGGATGCACGGACCCCGTGACGGATGTCCGCAAAGCTGTTGACAAGGCGTATCCTAAATTGCCGGACTCGATCCCAACCATGCTTATCGTTGCCGATGACCTGCGGGTAGCTCTGAACTCATGGCCGGAGGTAGTGCGTATTGCGCTCTACTGTAGGCGGGCGCAAGGGTATGCAACCGGCTACTTGGCTGAGGACGGCTGCTTTGCCAGTCAGCGGTATGAGCATCTCGGCGCTGTAGGTGTATTCAACGTTCAACTGAAAGGCTCCACGTTTGAGTATCGATTCTGCGTTTTTCATAATCCAAACTGCTTACCCGCTGCGGCTATACCAAAGACTGTATTCGCAGATTATCAGCAATGCGACGGGTTCTAGTCCCAGGATCACAGCTTGACAATTGGTTGTTTGTGTTCGTCTCCTGCATGGGTGCTCATATCTTAGCTAAGCCTGACATGATATGAAATGCTGCGATAATTGATCACCAGGATTCTGGAAGGTGGGCTATAGGGTTCTTTCCGGTTGTAGGGAGAAATACTATGGCAAAGAAGACACCGCGAGATCCAGGTAAAACAAAGAACAGACAGGAGGCGCAAGCCTATGACCACGAGGAAAAACTCCTCCTGCGGCCCGATGTCGGGTTGCAATCGCAGTTCAAGCAGAAGAAGGCCCCGAAGACCTACCGCTACGATCCCAGCCTCGACCCGGCCCTGTCGTGGGACGGGAACGCCGACCGCGAGCGCGCCGAAGCTCTGATTGCGAGAATCGAGCAGGCTACTGATCTCACTGAAGCGAGGCTTGCAGCCGCCGAACTTCGGCGGATGTCACAGCCGTTTCTTAACTGGACCGGGAAGGCGGAACGGCATGAGCTGACGGTTCCGACCCTCCCCCTCTTCGTCCATGAGCGCCTCTCGACGCAAGCGATCCTGCAATCCGTCAAATCCCATAAGCGCGACAGGCAGCAGACACTCGCCCTCTTCGCCGATGAAGAGCTGGATGTCACCGACCGGCTGCTCAGGGCCTATGAGTACCAGATCGACTGGGTCAACCGCCTGATCCTGGGCGACAGCCTGGTGGTCATGAACAGCCTGCTCCAATATGAGGGACTGGGCGGTCAGGTCCAGATGATTTTTATGGACCCGCCGTACGGGGTCAAGTTCGGCTCCAATTTCCAGCCTTTCATCCGACGGCGCGACGTGAAGCACGGCGACGACGGCGATCTGACCCGCGAGCCCGAGACGGTCCAGGCCTACCGCGACACCTGGGAGCTGGGGTTACACTCGTACCTCACGTATCTCCGCGATCGGTTGCTTCTGGCAAGGGAGCTACTGAACGAGAAGGGCAGCGTCTTCGTCCAGATCAGCGATGAGAATGTGCATCACGTGCGCGAGTTGATGGATGAGGTGTTTGGGCCGGAAAACTTCTGTGCAATGATTACCTTTGTGAAGACAAGCACCCAAACGCTAGAACTGCTACCGTGGGTAAGTGACTCGCTGCTTTGGTTTGCCAGGGACAAGCGCAGCATCAAGTATCGGCAAATCTATCAGCCGAAAGATTCCGGTGGCGACGGGGCCAGTGGCTACGACTGGGTGGAATCACCCGACCGGAAAGTGCAAAGGCGACTTACCTTCGAGGAGAAAGAAGACCCTCGTCTCCTACCAAAAGGCTGGCGCATTTTCACCGCAAGTGACCTTACCTCTTCACATTACAATCCTTCAGAGCCATTCGAGTACAACGGACAGACTTTTACACCCGGCAACCGCTATTGGTCAACGAATAAGGAGGGCTTAACACGGCTAGCGAAAGCCAAACGACTAATCGTTGCAGGGAACACTCTCCGATACAAACGGTACATGGACGATTTCCCAGTCTATCCTCTGTCGGATCTCTGGAAAGACACCGGTATCGCTGGCTTTACAAGCGACCGAAAGCTCTACGTTGTTCAAACTAACTCCAAAGTCGTTGATCGTTGCCTCCTCATGACCACCGACCCGGGCGATCTGGTACTGGACCCGACGTGCGGGAGCGGGACGACAGCCTATGTGGCGGAGCAATGGGGGCGGCGATGGATCACGATTGACACAAGCCGGGTCCCGCTGGCCTTGGCCCGGCAACGGCTCCTGACTGCGACCTTCCCGTACTTTGAGCTTCGCGATCCGTCCCGTGGTCCATCCGGCGGCTTCGTCTACACGCGCAAGCAGAACCAGAAGAGGGAAGAGGTCGGCGGGATCGTCCCGCATATCACTCTAAAATCGATCGCGCAGAACGAACCGCCCCAGGAGGAAGTCCTCGTGGACCGGCCGGAGGTCGAGTCCGGAGTTATTCGGGTCTCCGGACCGTTTGTGGTCGAAGCGACCATCCCCACGGCCATCGAGGTAGAGCCATCAGAGAGGGTCAAGGACCGTGAGGACACCTACGAGATCGACCCGATCAGCCGGATGATTGAAGTCCTGAGGCGCTCCCCCACACTGCGGCTCGCAGGCAATCAGACGGTGACCCTCAAGAACATCCGTCGCCCGGCGAAAGCAATGGACCTGCACGCCGAGGCGGAGGTTGCAATACCGACCCTGGAGGACTTGGCCGAGGAGGCAGCCACGCAGAAGTCGCTCGACATGAAGCGGGGCAAGCCGGTGGCATTCATCTTCGGTCCGGAGCATGGACCGGTGACCGAGCAGATGGTGTTCGCCGCAGCCAAGGAGGCCAACCTCAAGAGCTATACGCACCTTTTCGTGGTTGGCTTTGCCATCCAGCCGGGCGCCAGCAAGTTGATTCAGAACTGCGAGCAGGTGGTGGGCCTGCCTGCCACCTACGTTCAGGCCACCATGGACCTTGTAATGTCGGATCTTCTCAAGACCACACGCGCCAGTCAGATCTTCTCGGTGACGGGCGCCCCAGATCTCAGGCTCATTCGGCTCAAGCGGAAGAACGGCAACGGCCCGCTCTATCGCATCGAACTGCTGGGTCTCGATGTCTTCGATCCGATCACGATGGATAACGATCACCGGAAGGGAGATGATGTCCCGGCGTGGTTCCTGGACACCGATTACGATGACCTGGTCTTCCGCGTGAGCCAGGCCTTCTTTCCCAGAACCAGCGCCTGGGACAACCTCAAGCGTGCCCTCAAGGGGACCTATGAGGATTCGGTCTGGGAACATCTCGCCGGCACCGTCAGTGAACCGTTCTCCGCGGGCGAGCGCAAGAAGATCGCCATTAAGGTCATTGACGACCGAGGCAACGAATTGATGGTCGTCAAGCCGCTCGATGACGCCGAGCCCGAGCGGTGACAGCGTGAGCCAGTTCAACGAGGTCGCTGAACCGATTATCTGCGACGCCTACGCCGAGCCGACCTGTCATTGGGTGATCGAGAAGGGGCAGCCTCCTCTCAAAGCTCCGGGTCGGCGAGAAGCGTGCTATTACTACCGGCCTCCTGGGCGGTCAACAGGGACAACTCAGGCTGAAGATCTCGGGACCCGCATCCCCCTGGATCTGGTCAATGAGATCCGCACCCGGGTGAAATCATGGAGACAGTCCTCGTTCTTGGGTGTGACCGGCGTGACCGGAGAGCTGCTCGCCTACTGGAATCGGGATGAACGGGAGCGGCGGCTGTTTTTCTGCCAGCGCGAGGCTGTCGAGACAATCATTTTCCTCACAGAGGCTCGTCCAGACTTCCTCCACGGGTTCGCGATCCCGTCTGATGAGCCTGGCGCATTTGTCCGATACGCCTGCAAGATGGCGACCGGGAGCGGGAAAACCGCCGTTATGGGGATGCTCGCGGCCTGGAGTATCCTCAACAAGGTTGCGGATCGGACTGATACACGCTTTTCCGATGTCGTCCTCGTCCTCTGCCCCAACGTCACGATCCGAGAGCGCTTGCAGGAGCTTGACCCTCATGGGGGAGAGGCCAGCATCTACCGCACCCGGGACATCGTTCCATCCCATCTCATGAGCGACCTCAGGAAGGGTTACGTCCTGATCTGCAACTGGCACGTCCTGTCGCCACAGGAGATGAACCAGGTGGGCGGTGTGGGCGCAAAGGTTGTCAACCGGGGAGAAGAGTCGGACACGGCGTTGATGTCGCGCGTCCTCGGGAAAGACGTAGGCAACAAGGGCAACATCCTGGTGCTGAATGACGAGGCCCACCACGCGTATCGAATCCGCCAATTGGACAACACGCCCGAGATCGAGGAAGAAGACGAACTGGCCGAGCCCGAACGTCGCGAGGCCACGGTGTGGATCGAAGGACTCGACAAGATCCAACGGGTGCGCGGGATCAATGTCTGCGTGGACCTGTCCGCAACACCCTTTTATCTCAACCGAAGTGGGAATGATCCGGGTCGCCCCTTCCCCTGGATCGTCTCCGACTTCGGGCTGATCGACGCCATCGAGAGCGGGCTCGTCAAGATCCCCCAGCTTCCGGTTCAGGACACGACTGGCGAAGAGATCCCGGCCTACTTCAACGTCTGGAAATGGATCGTTGAACAGAAGCTCACTGCCGGGGAGAAGGGCGGCCGTCGGGGGCAGGTGAAGCCAGAAGCTGTGCTCAGGTGGGCACAGCAGCCGATCGCTCAGTTGGCCGGTCTGTGGCGCGAGAAGTTTCTTGAGTGGGGGCGGGAAGCATCGGAGGGAAAACGACCCACCGTTCCGCCGGTCTTCATCATCGTCTGCCGGGATACGCGGCTTGCCAGAGTGGTCTATGAGTGGATCACCGGAGAGGGTGAAGGCGCTGCCCCGCCAATCGAAGAGTTCCGGAATCGGGACGGAACGGAATACACCGTTCGCGTCGACTCAAAGGTGGTTGAAGAGATCGAATCGGGTGTCGCCAAGAGCGACGAGAGCCGCCTCCTCCGGTTCGTTCTGGACACGATTGGGAAGACCGCATGGCCGGGCGGGAAACCCCCTGAGGAGTATTTCGAACTCACCGAGAAAATAAATCGCAAGGCTGCTGAAGCGGGCGGCAGGCGCATTGATCCAAGGATTCCGCCAGGCCGGGACGTGCGGTGTATCGTCTCAGTGGCGATGCTCACCGAGGGGTGGGACGCCACAACCGTAACTCACATCGTCGGACTGAGACCCTTCGAGTCGCAGCTCCTTTGCGAACAGGTAGTGGGGCGAGGGCTGCGGCGCTCGCAGTATCATGATCTGATGGTCGAGGAGGTGGCCAAGGTTTATGGTGTGCCGTTTGAACTCATCCCCCTCAAGGCCACAGAAAAAGGGAAGGCTGCGCCGCCTCCGAAGATTCATCACGTGCACGTGCTCTCCCCTGAACGCGATCACCTTGAAATCAGGTTCCCTCGTGTCGAAGGGTATATGCACAGGATCAGAGGGCGGGTAAGGGTGGCTTGGGAGCGGGTGCCGATCCTCCCCGTAGATCCGATGAAAATCCCTGATGAGGTAAAGATGAAGGGGCTTTCCACCGAAGAGGGCGGACGGCTCTCCCTGATGGGACCGGGTAAGACTGATGATGTCACACTTCAAGCCTGGCGGGAGACGAAACGGATTCAGGAGCTGGAGTTTGAGTTAGCGAAAGTGCTCACCAGGCGCTACGCCAAGAGTCCCACTTGTGAGGTGCCTGCCCATGCGCTGTTTCCGCAGATGCTCGGTGTGGTCAGAGAGTTTCTGAAGGAAAAGGTCCAACCTGTGGGCCGAACTGATCGAAAAGATGTCTTCCTGGACCCGTACTTTTCGTGGGCTGTCAACACGCTGGGCGAAGCGATCATCCCGGCTGATACCGAGAGCCCGGAGCTTCCACGTTACGAGGCGCATCGAGGCGAAGGAAGCACGCGGGATGTTGACTTCTGGACTTCAAAGTCTGTGAGGGAGTGCGAGCGCTCACATCTAAACTATGTCGTCGCCGATACGGAGAAGTGGGAGCAAACCGCGGCCTTCTATCTGGATAGCGACGAGCGCGTAGTGGCGTTTGTGAAGAATTTCAATCTGGGGTTTGCCATCCCTTACAGCTACAATGGGGAGGCCAAGGAGTACATCCCGGACTTCCTGGTGCGGCTTCAGGAGGATGGGAAGGAAGTCGGAACCCTGATCCTTGAAACCAAAGGATATGATCCGCTCGCCGACGTCAAAGAGGCCGGGGCGCGCCGCTGGGTCGCCGCCATCAATGCCGATGGCGCTCACGGTCGGTGGGCCTACCGTCTCATCAAGTCTCCGACCGATACCCCTGAGGCAATTCGCTCGGCAACAGAAGAGCTTGCTAAGAGGTATACTGATTAACTTATAAATTTAGTAGTTACCGCGATGGTCTGACGCAATAACCGGACAGTAGTAGACCACAGTATTGTTTCGTGATCCCATTAATCGTTTCAAAGCCCTCTCGTCTCAGTGGGCGTCCCGGAGGTCGCAGGGCTATTCGTTACTACGTTTATTACCACGTTTAAGGGTGTTATTATCACGTCTCCAAGAAGGCGCTTCCGCCTGTTCCCTTGCAGGCAAGTTTTCCTTCCTCGAGAAGGCGAAATGAACCTCCCCGTGGCACGCTACCGGGTATCGTCTTCTGTTCTGGCCTGTCATTCCGTACCGACACGCCTGCCCCGTACCTGATACAGGGGAATCCAGTCGGGCTCTCTGGATACCGGCTTCCGCCGGTATGACGCACTCGCGGCAAGCCGCGGGGAATGAACCCCCAGTGGATTCAACCTCTAGGTGGAAACCCAGTGATTTCCTAGGTTTTTCCTTGACAAACTGGAGGCTAAGCTGCTAGCCTTCTTCGCGTTCAGGCTATTCAAGGAATCCACCGTATTGTGAATTATGTAGATCCCCTCTCTCACTTTCTCAAACGTACAGATATGATCGTGAAAAGCTCGGTAAGACAGGTGATGACGTTTCAAGAGTTGATCCTCGCATTACAGCGATTTTTCGCAGAGCGGGGCTGCGTCATTCAGCAGCCATACGATATTGAGGTAGGCGCGGGGACGATGAATCCGGCGACCTTTCTGCGCGTCCTCGGCCCTGAGCCGTGGAACGTCGCCTATGTCGAGTCGACTCGGCGCCCCGCCGA
Source organism: Candidatus Methylomirabilota bacterium (assembly GCA_028870115.1). Lineage (NCBI taxonomy): Bacteria > Methylomirabilota (SeqCode) > Candidatus Methylomirabilota bacterium. The sequence continues at coordinate 11,600 of JAGWQH010000040.1, read as the reverse complement.
CGGACGATACGGCGAAAATCCGAATCGTCTCCAGCACTACTACCAGTACCAGGTCATTATGAAGCCATCCCCTGACGACATTCAGGAGATCTACCTGGACAGCCTTCGAAGTCTGGGTATCGACCCGCTCAGGCACGATATCCGTTTCGTAGAGGACGATTGGGAGTCGCCGACCCTCGGCGCCTGGGGTCTGGGCTGGGAGGTCTGGTTGGATGGCTTGGAGATTACCCAGTTCACCTATTTCCAGCAGGCTGGGGGCATCGACCTGAAACCGGTCTCTGCGGAGCTGACCTATGGGATCGAGCGGATTGCCATGTTCCTGCAGGAAGTGGACAGCGTCTACGATCTGACGTGGGTTAAGGGCGTGACCTATGGCGACATCCATCATAAGAGTGAAGTGGAATGGTCGGTCCACAACTTCGAAGAAGCCGATGTATCGCTTCAGTTTCAGCTTTTCGACAAGTATGAGCAGGAAGGACTCCGCCTGATCGAGAAGGGGCTGGTGCTGCCTGCCTACGATTACTGCCTCAAATCCTCTCACGCATTTAATCTCCTGGACGCCAGGGGAGCCATAGGCGTCACAGAGCGGACCAGCTTTATCGGTCGCGTCCGGAATCTGGCGCGGCACTGCGCTGAAGCCTATCTGAAGCAGCGTGAGGAGGTCGGCTTTCCACTCATGAAGGCGTGGCAATCCTAACCGCTTGATGCAGGATAAGCCCTGATGACCCAAGAGCTGTTGTTTGAGATCGGTATCGAGGAGATCCCCTCCAGTTACATGACGCCGGCGCTGAGGGATCTCGAGGCGCAGGCACGTCGTCTTTTCGAAGAACACCGCATCGCCTTTACAGGTATGCGTGTGTTCGGCACACCTCGGCGTCTCACTTTGCATGTCGAGCGACTGGAACAGAGTCAGGGCGATCTGGTTCGTGAGGCGGTAGGACCATCCACGGCGGTCGCATTCGATCAGGAGGGCCGTCCGACCAAGGCCGCGCTTGGCTTCGCGAGAGCGCAAGGCGTCCCCGTAGAGACCCTCCGCGTGAAGACACTTGATCGGGGAGAGTACGTTGTTGCCGCCATTGTGGAGCGGGGCGCGCGTCTGGAGGAGATACTGCCCGTCGTCCTGCCCCGCCTGATCACATCACTCTCCTTTCCGAAGTCGATGCGATGGGGACAAGGCACATTCCGATTTGTTCGCCCGATCCGGTGGCTGGTTGCGCTTTACGGTGGCCGGGTGATCCCCTTTGAAATTGACGGGGTTACAAGCGGAAACAAGACGTGCGGTCATCGATTCCTGAGCCGTGGCCAGATCCGCGTCAGAAGCTTCCAGGATTATATCGAAAAACTAGAGGAGCGGTATGTGATCGTCAGCCAGCACCGTCGCCGAGAACTGGTGACAAAGCTGGCGATAGAGGCTGCGGCCACAGTTGGCGGTAAGCCGGTCTTCGACGATGAACTGGTGGAGATGGTGACCTGCCTGGTGGAATACCCTACCGTGGTCTGTGGCCGCTTTGAACAGGAGTATCTTGCCTTACCTCGCGACGTGATCATGACCCCTATGCGGAAGCATCAGCGCTACTTTCCGGTGACGGACAATGCCGGCAAGCTCCTCCCCTATTTCGTGACGATATCCAATATGAAGGCAAAGGACATGGACCTGATCCGCGCCGGCAATGAACGGGTCCTGAGAGCGCGGCTGAAAGACGCAGCTTTCTTTTTTAAAGAGGATCGAAGGGTCCAACTTTGCGAGCGGGTACCTCAACTGAAGGGGATTACCTTTCAGGAGCGACTCGGTACAATGTCCGAGAAGGTCGAACGGCTTACACAGCTCACCGCCTATCTGGCCGAGCAGGTTGCCCCCCACCTTGCCCATGACGCCTGTCGAGCAGCGCAGTTGTGCAAGGCTGACCTCGTCACCACGATGGTCAAGGAATTCCCAAGCCTGCAAGGGGTCATGGGTCGTGAATATGCTCAGCTCTCCGGGGATTCCGCAGTTGTGGCGCAGGCGATTGAGGAGCACTATCTCCCTCGCTTTGCCGGCGACAGGCTCCCGGAATCATTGGTCGGCGCCCTTGTGGGCCTGGCCGACCGGCTCGACACGATCTGTGGCTGTTTCGGCATCGGACTTATACCCAGCGGATCGGAAGATCCGTACGCCCTCCGACGCCACGGGCAAGGGATCGTGCAGATCCTGCTCAAAGCAGGCATCGATCTGCCGCTCTCACAGCCGGTACAGAAGAGCTTGGAACTCTTCGGCGACCGTTTGACGATGCCGCGTGAGCGCGTGGCACAGGAAATCATGGGATTTCTGGCGGCCAGGCTTCAAGCAATCCTGATGGAACGGGGTGTGCCTGCCGATCTCGCCGAAGCTGCTCTCTCCGTCGATGCAGAACGTGTGTCCGATGCCGGCAAACGCGCTGAGGCCCTGGCCGCCTTCAGGCAGGACGCCGATTTTACAGAGCTGGCAGTCGCCTTCAAACGGGTCATCAGAATCCTTCCCAAGGGTTTCTCTAAATCGGTCGATCCGCGGCGGTTCGTAAGCAGCGCTGAGCGGGCGCTCCATGGCGAGGCAACCACACTGCGGGCCGAGACGAAACACCTGGTGCAAGCCGGCGACTACGTACGCGCTCTGCAACTCATCGCCGCAATTCGCCCCATTGTGGATATGTTCTTCGAGGAGGTTCTGGTGATGGCGGAGGATAGAGACCTGCAGGAGAACCGTTTGGCCATCCTGAAGGAGGTTGCAGATCTGTTTTGCGGGATTGCGAATTTCAGTAAGATTATGGCGTCATAAGCCTTCAGTCCTTAGAAGCCTTCCGACGTAGGGGCTGCATGCTGCGCTCTCTTTAAGTAGGGCCAAGCCCTACCCCTACAGGGACGGCCGGTACCTGAACAGCCAGAATGCGTGAGAGGTATTGATGGAAGCGGAGATCTTGGAGCGAATCAACCGGGGTATCATCCTCAGGACCGGAGCGTATCTCACAAACGATCACTTCGTATTATCCTCCGGACGCCACACCCAGGAGTATGTGGAGAAGGCGTTAGCCACCACCGAGCCAGCCTTCACGGAAGGGTTAGGAGACGTGATCGCCAAGCATTTTGGAGAAGAGCCAATCGATCTGGTCCTTACCACCGGCTACGGTGCCTCGCTGCTGGGCCATTGTGTGGCGCGCGCCCATCCGTTGCGACCTCGCTTCATCTATGCCAACAAGCAACGCAATGGATCCGGCGCCAGTCAGGTCGCTCTTCCGAGAGAGTTCCGGCAGTACTTTGTCGGTAACCCCAAGGTGCTGATTGTCGAAGATATTGTGACTACCGGTGAGACTGTCAAGGAGCTTATTAAACTGGTCAAATCGCTAGGCGGAACGGTAGTTGGGATCGGAACCCTCTGGCGACGGATCCGAAAGGTGAATTTCAAATTTCCCTTTTTCACGCTGGTCGATCGGGAATTCCCGACGTACACCCCGAAGGACTGTCCAATGTGTCGTCGAGGGATGCCGATCAATCAGGAGTTTCTATCGGCGCCCAGCCCACAGAAGTCTCGCCGAGTGAAGACTGGCGCCAACTGACAGTCGTGCCACGAACCCGCAACGCTGCCAAGCGCTTTCCGACTGTGGAAGCCGCGACCGTCGAGTGGGAAGAGTGCTCCCGTGCCGGAGAGGGATCACCGGCAGAAGGCGGGGCCTTCTCACATTCAATGCGGGCGGCGGGCGGTGCGTTCGAACCCATGCTCCCCTGTTCAAACCCCGGCTGTCAAGGCGGCGGGTTCGAGATCCTGGAAGTGGTAGAGTCGATGATCAGTGACCAGTGTGAGGATAAGGCCGGGTTGCTCGTCTGTATCGGCTGGGAGCGCATAAAGGGCAGGCAGACGGAAAAATCGCCATGTACTCGGGCAATCAGCTACCGAATCAGGCTGACCTACCGGAAGAGAGACGGTTTACAGCGCGACTCAAAAAGGTAAGACGGGATGGATAAGAACGGTATGATGTCTAAGACACCTACGCTCCAGAGGAGACCTCTATGATCAATGGATTGAGGCGTATACCGGTTTGTTTCTGGCTGGCCGTATTCGCAATCCTGTCACCTGCCATATCCTGGGCTGAAGCCTCTCCACAGGCAGTTACGCTAGGGCGAGAGACCGAACTCATTGCCGCTCGTACCCTTGCCTTTGCCGATACACAAGATCCCCCCGCGGTTGAGAAGGAAGGAATACCGACGCTCCACCCCGAAGAAGGATTCCAGGCAGGAACATGGCACGTGGGTGCCATAGCTGGCTACAGCACTCCTCACAACTTACCGTCCAGACCTACAGGAGCACCTAACGTTCACTTCGCCCCCCTGTTCCTCCAGGCTGGGTACACGGTCACCGACGTACATGGGCCTACCCCGATCCGAGGGAGTCTGGAGGCCATCCTCGAACCTACCTTCCTCATCACCGCCACCCCCAAGAAAACCTTCGGTGAAGGGATCAGCATCCTCGGCCGGTACAACTTCGTGACCGGCACCCGCTTCGTTCCGTTCTTCAGTCTTGGGATCGGGCTCTTGCATTGGAATCTCGAAATTAGTCAACCCAGGACCCTTCAAACCCATTTTAATTTCACGCTGCAGGCCGGCACCGGCCTCCACTACTTCGTCACCGATCATCTAGCTGTTACCGGAGAGGTACGATTGTTCCACATCTCAAACGCTCACCGGGAGACTCCTAATATCGGCATCAACTCGACCGTTTATGTGTTGGGCGCCTCCTATTTCTTTTGAGCCCTACTCTTTGCTGCCACCGCGAACCCATTTGTTTGGTGTGCCGTCAAGGGGAGAGCTTTCGCCTGGTCGCCAGAGTACGGACTGTTCGATCTGCTTGGCAAGGGTGAAGTCCTTCTCGGTGATCCCCCCGGCGGCATGGGTCCTCAGCTTGACCCAAACCTTACCCCAGGTGACCTCCAGGTCGGGATGATGCCAGGCGGCCTCAGCCAAGTAGGCAATCGTATTGACCAACATGAGTGTGGTCGGCCACCCGTCGGTATTGAACTTTCTTCTGATCCATCGCCCCTCCAGGTACCACCCTGGCAGCTCTTGCTCCAGGCGTTTGACCACTTCCTCATCCGAAATGACTGGGCACTCTTTAGCTTTTAACATGATCTCCCCCTTGCTAAACCAATACCTCGTGCGCCGCCAGTGCGTCCATGAGTACGAATGTCCATCCGCCTCCGTCATTGCGAGCGACTAGCGGGAACGCGGCAATCCGACACGCAGTGTCGTTGCGAGCCGCAGGCGAAGCAATCCCGGTGCGATTCCTCGCGTTACTCGGAATGACCCTTCGGGTCAGATTGCTTCAGCTTCGCCTCGCAATGATAGGCGAGACTTTCTACGCAATGTTTATACCCACTCCTCTTATTCGAAATGTAGGATGTAACCTCACGTTGGGCAAGTGAATTGTGAGGCTGGTATCGAATCGATGATCGAGCGTACGCCCCTCTGAGAGTGATTCCCCACAAAAGGAAAACGCCCCAGCGATAGGCCGCTGAGGCGTGTGTTGTTTTCTTTGCTTGCGTGAAAGAGAGTCGAAGACCGCTCTTCGGTTGCCTCCTCTTAATGGTGTATCTGCCGGTGCTTTACGCCTTCGTAACGGGTTCCGGCAATCTCCTTCAGGCGCTTCAGATCATGCCGCGCCTCCATCCATCGCACTCCCCCGGAAACGGAGCGCATCATCAGCGAGGTTGTACGTGCGTATCCTCCCGTATAGCGAACCCCTCGAAGTAATTCACCATCAGTGATGCCGGTGACGGCCACAAATACATTGCTCCCCTTGCAGAGGTCATCTACGGTTAAAATGCGATCTAAATCGTGACCCTCCGCCTCGAGGATCCGCCGTTCTTGTTCATCCCTCGGCCAGAACCTGCATTGCATCTGACCACCTAAACACTTCAACGCGCAGGCAATGAGCACCGCCTCCGGCGAGCCTCCGATTCCCATAAGGACATCGATACCGGTGTCCTCCTCCATTGCCGCCATCACCCCGGGCGCAACGTCCCCCTCACTGATCAGTTTGATCCTGGCTCCGGCCTCTTTCACCTCTTTGATGAGGCGCTCGTGGCGTGGCCGATCGAGCATGACCACCGTGAGGTCATCAACCTCCCGGCCCTCAGCCTGAGCGATCCGTTGCAGGTTCTCTTTGACGGGCGCGTTAATGTTGATCGCACCTGCGGCCTGAGGCCCGACAACAATCTTATCCATGTAGGCAAGCTGGGTGGAAAACAGTGTATGCCGATCAGCAAGCGCCGCAACAGAGATTGCGCCGGGTCGGCCATTGGCGAGGAGCGTGACGCCGTCAATCGGATCTACCGCAACATCAAGAGTCGGGGCGGAGCCTGTGCCGACCCGCTCTCCCACCTGCAGTATAGGGACCGGTCCTTTTTGCCCCTCCCCAATGACTACCGTGCCGTCAATGTCCAACGCGCTCAGGGCATAGCGCATCGCGTCAACGGCGGCCTGATCGGCGCCATCGCGGTCGCGTCTGCCCATCAGGCGAGCCGCCGCCAAAGCAGCAGCCTCAGTAACCCTGCTGAGCTCGAGAGCCAGGTTTCGATCCATTAGCTCGGCCATAATGTGGTTTCCCTCCCTATATCCTAAACTCTACACCCTGTTTTTATCGTTGCCGCTCCGGTGAGGTTTATGCCAGGAGCTCCATAGCTCGGGACACGACATGCTCAGCCGTATAGCCGAATTGCTGCATAAGGACTTGATACGGAGCTGAGGCCCCGAATCGTGTCATGCCGATTACTCCTCCGAGCAGGCCCACGTAGCGGTGCCAACCGTGCGGCGTACCGGTCTCAATAGCAAGGCGAGCAGTCACTGCCGGGGGAAGCACCTCGTTGCGATACACCTCAGGCTGCCGGTCAAACAGTTCCCAGCTCGGCATACTGACGACGCGAGCGGGGATGCCTTCATCGGCCAGTCGTCCCCACGCCTCAAGGGCGAGATGCACCTCCGACCCGGTGGCTATGAGGATCACGCGCGGATGCCCCTGGTCGGCATCAGTCAGGATATACCCTCCCTTCAGAAGCAGTTCGGCGGACGGAAATTTCGTCCGGTCGAGAATCGGGAGCTTCTGTCTGGTAAGGGCCAGCGCCACGGGCCCGCTACGGTGTTCCAGGGCGGCGCGCCAGGCGACCGCCGTTTCTGTCGCGTCGGCAGGGCGGATGACAGTGAGGTTGGGTATGGCCCGAAGAGAAGACAAATGTTCAATCGGCTGGTGGGTGGGACCATCTTCGCCCAAGCCGATACTGTCATGGGTAAAGACATAGATCACATGGATATGCGACAGTGCAGCGACCCGGATGGCGGGGCGCATGTAGTCGGAAAAAACGAGGAATGTCCCAGCATATGGGATTACCCCCTGGTGCAGCGCCATGCCGTTAAGGATCGAACCCATCGCATGCTCTCGAACACCAAAGTGAAGGTTCCGGCCTCCGGGGCTTGACCGCTGGAAGTCGCCGTCTCCTTTCAGATAGGTGTTGTTCGATGGGGTCAAGTCGGCCGAGCCGCCGATGAGAGTCGGCAGGGATGGGGCGATCGCATTGAGCACCTTACCTGAGGCCTCACGGGTAGCCAGGCTCCCACCGGCAGGGGTAAAGATTGGAATCTTTTCGACCCAGCCCTCCGGCAGTTGTCCACTCATCACCCTGTTCCACTCTTCCGCAAGTTCGGGATACGCCGCCGCATAGGCATCGAATCCGGTTTGCCACTCCGCTTCCCAGGTACGACCCCGCTGCAGGGCTTCTCGAAAGTGGGCCAGCGCCTCATCAGGGATATAAAACGTGGGTTCCAACGGCCAGCCCAACGCCTCCTTGGTCAGTCGTATCTCCTCGTCTCCCAGAGGCGACCCGTGCGCCTCTGCCGTATCCTGCTTATTCGGGCTGCCGTAGGCGATGTGGGTCCTGGCGATAATAAGTGACGGGCGGTCATGCGCGGCCTGTGCCGCGCTCAGCGCGACATCGATCATCTTGACATCGTTTCCATCCACCCGCTGGACATGCCATCCATAAGCCTCAAAGCGTTGTCCTACGTTCTCGGTGAAGGCCATATCGGTGCTGCCGTCGATGGTGATCCGATTATCGTCGTACAGGTAGATGAGCTTGCCCAGGCCAAGATGCCCGGCAAGCGAGGCTGCCTCGGAGGTGATCCCTTCCATGAGGTCGCCGTCGCTCACAATGGCGTACACATAGTGGTCAACAATCGGGTATCCCGGCCGGTTAAAGTGGTGAGCCAGAAATCGCTCCGCGATCGCCATTCCGACGCCGTTGCCGAAACCCTGGCCGAGGGGGCCCGTCGTCGTCTCCACACCTGGTGTCACGCCATGTTCCGAATGGCCAGGAGTTCGGCTACCCCACTGTCGGAACTGCTTGAGTTCATCGAGGGAGAGGCCATAGCCGGTCAGGTGAAGAAGACAATACAGCAACATACACCCATGGCCGGGTGACAGGATAAACCGATCACGGTTCGGCCACGACGGATGAGTCGGATTGTGCCTGAGCGCACGCGTCCAGAGCGTGTATGCCATGGCAGCTGCCCCCATCGGCAGCCCCGGATGCCCAGAGTTCGCCTTTTGAACCCCATCCATTGCCAGCGTTCGGATGGTATTGATACACAACTGGTCAAGCGATTCCTGAACGTTTTTCACTGATCCCCCCCTGTCACAATCTGCCTGGGCGACCGTATGCGCCGGTATAACCTCTTGCCCGGTTTCACTATTTATGATGGCTTTGTGCCCTTTGCGACGCCCCAGAGCCGTTGCTGATCACGTTTGAGGTCTTGAGCAGCTACGTACGCAGCCAGATCGGCCATCCGACACGAATACCCCCACTCGTTATCATACCAGGCTACAACCTTCACAATCCGGTCCTTCAGGACCAACGTCATGAGGGCGTCTACGATGGAGGAATGAGGATCGCCCTTGAAGTCCATCGAGACCAGGGGTCGGTCACACACCTCCAGAATCCCGCGGAGCCGTCCTGTAGTCGCGGTTCGGAATGCGGCATTCACCGTCTCAGGGGTGACATCACAACCAAGCTCCGCGACTAAATCGATCACGGACACCGTGGGCGTCGGTACCCGGTAGGCCATCCCGTTGAACCGACCGGCCAGCTCCGGAATCACCTTGACAAGGGCTCGCGCAGCGCCGGTATCGGTCGGAATGATATTGAGCGCAGCGGCCCTTGACTCCCTCACGTCTTCCGCCCCGCGATCGTGAATCGCCTGCGAATTGGTGTAGCTATGCACCGTACTCATGAACCCCCATTGGATTCCGAACGCATCGAGGAGCACCTTTGCGACCGGCGCGAGGCAGTTGGTTGTGCACGACCCGTTAGAGATGATCCGGTGTTGCCCCGGATCGTATCGTTCCTCATTGACCCCCAGCACGATCGTCAGATCCTCGTCCTTCCCTGGGGCGGAGATCAGCACCCGTTTGGCTCCCGCCACAAGATGCTTTTCGGCCTCCGGGCGGGCGGTCCCCCGACCGCTGCACTCCAGCACAATGTCGGCGCCCACATCCGACCAGTTGAGCCTGGTCCAATCACGCTCCCGGAAGACCGTAATCCGCTTCCCGTCGACCCGCATGCTGCCTTCGTCGCTCTCGACCTTTGCGGGAAAAGGCCCGTAGTTCGAGTCGAATTCCAGCAACAAGGCGTCGGTGCGGGCGCCGGCCGGATCGTTGATGGCCACTATATCAAGCGCCCTCTTCTGCTCCCACGCCGCTCGAAACGCCAGCCGGCCGATTCGTCCGAAGCCGTTGATCGCGATCCTTACCATCGGTTATCCCTCGGCGACCCCTGCAAGCCCTTCCTGCGGGGCCTGCTGCCGCGCCTCTCTGGCTTGGAGCAGGTAATAAATCGATATAAGTTGTACAAGGGCCAGGGCATCGCTGTGACCGGAGGCTTCGCCTGCGGCAAAACTGCCGAGCTTGTCCGGCGCCAGATCCTGAATTACTTTCATCGGGGCGAGGAGATGGGCCCAGATCCTTTGCTCCAGTCCCGCCGCCGTTTGGGGAGAGATGGAGCCGTCGATTTCCAGGGTGTGGAAGGGTTGACCATAATAGTCCTCATCCACCAGCCGAACGGCCCTCCGGGTCTTCCGGCCCATCGCCTCTTGCAGCAGTTCATCCAGGCCGGTCTTCGGCAGGGTTCGACTGAGGAAGAGGCGGACGTTCAAGTGGGCATCATCCTGCGGGCTCCAGGTGCCGTTGGGAGGGTAGAATCGGATGATAATGTCGGCATATTCCTTCTGGGGTTCGATGTGCTTCCTGATATCCTCCTGCCGGGCCTCGATCTCCTTCATGACCTGCTCAATGCTGTAGCCTCGCCTTCCGGCATCCCGATGAATCTTCCAGGCCCGTTTCAGTTCCTCATCCGGGTCCAGATACACCTTCAGGTCGAAGACATTCCTCAGTTCCTGGGTAAAAAACGGGAACAGACCGCCGATGATGACAATCTGGTTTGGCTCGACCTCTTCAGGTTCCGCGAAACAGCCGGTCGAATGATCATACACCGGCTTGATGATCTTCTCGGCGTTTTTGAGCTGCCAGGCGTGCTTGCCCATTAAGGCCATGTTGTTGGCCGCCGGATGAAGGGCGGTCAGCCCGTAGATCTTGCGTTGCGTACGGTCGAACGTGTGGTAATCATCAAGATTGATGTTGGTAATCTTCTCAGGACCAAAAATTTTATAGATACCGCCAACAAACGTAGACTTCCCGGTCCCACTATCTCCGCCGATACCGAGCAGGAGCGGGGTGGTCTTAGCCATCTGCATCATCTCCTTTCACGTGGATTGTATTGACAACGGAATTATGTTCCGGGTTTGGGCTGGTCGATCATGATCTCGCTGTCACTTCACAGCTAAAGGCGCCACTGCCCGTTTATTTTTGCGGCGATAGTCGTACCACCACCGATTTCCGATTTTGCGTGAACGGAATTTTACCACTTGCCCTATTTTCTGTCTAGCGGTTGTTTCGAAATAGACGGTAAATCCGGCTTGACATCCGGCGCGCCGGTGCGATAGCTTCCAGCCAGCTACACAAGAGCGCCATATGAGGAGGTATGATGGCTGCGTTTCGTATCAGGGTGAACCACGAGAATCTCAAGTTCAGCTCAGCCCACTTTGTGCTCTTCGGCAATGGTCAGTGTGAGTCGCTTCACGGTCATAACTATAGGGCCTGGGTGGAACTGGAAGGGTCGCTTCAGCCGAGTGACTACGTCATGGATTTCCTCGCCGTCAAGCCGCTCCTGAAACAGATCTGCGAGCATCTGGACCACCGAGTGCTGCTGCCGACCGAAAATGAGGATTTGAGAATCAAGCAGGGCGGTGCGATGGTCGAAGCGATCTATGGCAAAAAGCAGTACGGCTTTCCGGCGGAAGATGTGCTGCTGCTACCGATCCACAACGCCACCGCAGAACTGTTGGCCCGGTATATCTGCGGGGAGTTGAAGGCAGAGATCAGGAAGCGATACGGGGGCGAAGGGGTCGTCATAATTAGGGTTGGTGTGCAGGAATCGTTCGGGCAGGAGGCCTCATACGAAGAGGCCTTCTAAACGTCCGCCTTCACGCGGATC
>JAGWQH010000039.1 GCA_028870115.1 Candidatus Methylomirabilota bacterium | reverse complement strand
GGCCGACCTGCTGGAGAAATGGCAGTATGTCCTGGACAAGCTCGCCGAGGACCCGATGACGCTCAACCGCGAACTGGACTGGGTCATCAAGCACGGGCTCATCACCTCCTACATCAACCGCAAGGGCTGCTCCTTCGACGACCAGCGCGTCTTCATGTTGGATCTGCAGTATCATGACATCAAGCGGACCCGCGGGCTGTACTATCTCATGCTGCAGGACGAGTTGATCGATCGAGTGATTACGGAGGATGAGATCGAGACGGCTATGACGACGCCGCCGCAGACGACCAGGGCCAAGGTGCGAAGCGACTTTATCAAGTACGCAAATGAGAAGAATAAGTCGTACGATGTGGGCTGGAGTTACCTGAAGCTGAACGATCGGTATCAGCGTACCATTCTCTGTAAGGATCCGTTCAAGCCCTGGGATCCGCGTGTGGATGAGCTGATCGGTTTGTCGTAAATAGGGGCGGGTTTCACTCGCCCTGACTCGGTCCGCCGAATGCCGGTATGGGGATATAGAGGGATGGAGAATCACTGAGAGGATAGCCGTACCGACGGTGGCGCGAAGAGAGAGGGGTGGCACAGTCGCCATCCCTCCTATTTTTGCGCCATCGAGGTGGGTGTGGCCTTTGAAAGGAGTGATCGAGTGAAGGTAGAGATCAAGGCACAGGATCTGCTGTCCTATAAAGGGGATACGCTTATCGTGAATCTCTTCGAGGGGGCGGAGCGTCCCGGCGGGGCGACCGGCGCAGTGGACCAAGCGCTCGGCGGGTCGATCACCGCCGCCATCCGCCGGCAGGAGTTCAAAGGCAAACTGCATGAGCGGCTCCTGCTGCATACTACCGGGCAGCTTCCGGTAACCCGGGTTCTGGTGATTGGACTGGGCAAGCAGGAGGAGTTTACCCTAGATCGGGTACGCTCGGCCTCGGCGGAGGCGATGCGCTATTTGCGCGGGGTGGGGGCGCGGACGGTGGGGTCCATCGTTCACGGCGCCGGTATCGGAGGGCTGGACGCCGGCCAGGCGGCATGTGCGGTGACTGAAGGAGCGTTATTGGGCCTCTATCGATTTGATAAATATAAGAAACCGGACGAGAACGGGGAGAAGGTCGTGCAAAAGCTGACGTTGCTGGAGCGCGACAGCGCCAAGGTCTCCACAATGCAGGAGGGGGTGCGTTGCGGCCGGATCCTGGCTGAGGCCGTGAGCTTTGCCCGCGACTTGGTGAATGAGCCGGCGAATACGCTGACCCCTTCGGAACTGGCAGTACGGGCCAAGACGATGGCGAGCGGGTCTGGGCTCACCATCAAAATCCTGGACCGCGCCGATATGAAGAAGCTCGGTATGGGGGCGCTGCTGGGAGTGGCTCAGGGCAGCCAGGAGCCCCCGAAGCTGATTGAGGTCAGTTACAAGGGGAAGAAAGGAAAAGGGACCGGTCCACGCCTCGGTCTGGTGGGCAAAGGGCTCACATTCGATTCCGGAGGAATCTCAATCAAGCCGAGCGAGGGGATGGAGGCGATGAAGGGCGATATGGCCGGCGGGGCGGTGGTCCTCGCAGCGATCAAGGGGATTGCGGAGTTGAAGCTGCCGGTGGATGCGACAGCCATCGTGCCGGCGACCGAGAACCTGCCCAGCGGAACAGCCCAGCGCCCTGGGGATATCGTCAAGGCCATGAATGGCAAAACAATCGAGGTGATCAACACCGACGCCGAGGGGCGACTGATCCTGGCTGATGCCTTGTGCTACGCCTGCGACAGGGGCATTACCCATCTCGTTGATGTGGCGACATTGACGGGGGCGTGCGTTATCGCTCTCGGGTCGGTTCGAACCGGTGCGTTTACCAATAACCCGGAACTGATGCAGCGGGTGAAGCAGGCCAGCGAGGCGGCCAGCGAGAAGATCTGGGAACTGCCCATGGATGACGAGTACGGTGAACAGATCAAGAGCGACTGCGCGGATATGAAGAATATCGGCGGCAGAAAGGCCGGGCCGATTACGGGCGCGAAGCTCCTGGCCAACTTTGTCGGGAAGACTCCGTGGGTTCACCTGGACATCGCGGGAACCTCGCAGACCGAGAAGGACTGCGGGTATCAGGTGAAGGGGGCAACTGGAGCGATGGTCCGCACCCTGATCTATTTCGCGATGAGCTTTGACGAGACTGGGAAGAGTTGAAAAAAGAGTAGTGGGTGGTAATGGATGGAAATGCAGTGATGGGAAGGGTATGAGTCTACCCGCCACACTCCTGAACTTTGGGGGGATTCTAGACGGCGACGCAGGTCACTGTTCGCATGACGCCCTTCAAGGTGCGGATCTTCGAGAGGACAACTGTCCCAACTGTACCGACATCGGTTGCCTCAACGCACGCGATGACGTCGTAGGGTCCGGTCACGGCATGAGCCGACTTTACCCCCTTTATTTTCTGTAACGCTTTTACGATGTTGGCCGTCTGATCCGATGCACCTTCGATCAGGACGTACGCAGTGGTTGTCATCGCGCATCCCTCCTTGTGGGTAATTGGCCAAGAGCCTCTGGCTACCATCATGCTTTGGTCAGTGGCTCAATCTGGCAGGCGAACGATCTTGACTGGACGTATGTATACGATATATTTCAATACTACACAAGGAGAAAGATAGGGGGCTGACTGTACGCAGATGGATCGATCAGGTAAGAGTCAACTCGTAATGTTGTCAAACCGGGCTCGTCAGGAGCGGGATGGCTCTGTCGACGATACGATTTCCAGCCTCAACTTCTTTATCGCCTGCCTCTCCAATTTTTTCTTTTTCGCGAGCCTCAATGCCTTCAGCCTGCTTCCCCTTTACATCAAGACGCTTGGCGGGACCGAGTCGCAGATCGGTTGGGTCATGGGAAGCTACAGCCTTGCGGCCATTCTTGGGCAACCACTAGCCGGAGCCCTTATTGACCGTTTCGAGCGCAAGCGATTTCTGCTGCTGGGATCGACATTGGGGATGCTGGCCGCGGTCGGCTTTGCGTTCTCGACCCACATGGATGCGCGGTTCGTTCTCTTTCGCATCCTGCAGGGTATGGCGTACTCGACCTTCTATATTGCAAATCTGACGCTGGTGGCTGATATCGTTCCGTCGAGCCGTCGCGGGGAGGCGGTGGGCCTTTTCGGGATCTCCGGACTTATCACGATTGCGCTCTCCCCCGCTCTCGGGGAGCAAGTGATCCATCGTGCGGGGTATTCGGTATTTTTCTTGACTGCTGCTGTCGCCGCAGCCGCCTGCCTTCTAGCCAGCCTTACGTTTCGTAACCTCTCATCGACGCCCCGCGAATCTGTCTCCTCAGGCCTCGTTTTCTTGATCCCCTCGGTGCGTATCCTCCCGCCGATTCTCCTCTCCCTAGTGTTCGGTTTGGCCTCCGGGACGGTGTTTGTATTCCTGCCGACCTACGCGACACAGGCTGGGTTATCGCACATCGGTGGATTCTATATTGCGTACAGCGTCGCTGCGATCGGCATCCGGTTGGCGTGTGGTAGACTATCTGACCGATGGGGGCGTCAGCGCGTCATTCTTCCTGCCCTGCTGCTCATGGGATCGGGCACCCTGGGTCTTGTCTGGCTCGGCTCTCTGATTGGTCTGCTGTTGGTCGGGACGCTTACCGGAATGGCGCATGGCTTGCTTTTTCCGGCCCTGAGCGCCTACACAATTGACTTGGCGGACTCGGAAGGGCGTGGACGATCCATCGGCGCGTTCAGCACTGCGATGTTGCTGGGTCATGCGCTTGCGTCGTTTATATTCGGAATTATCGCAGAGCAGTTCGGCTATCGGCTGATCTACCTCTTAGCTTCGGCAATTGCGATGACGACGTTTCTTGTATTATTGTGTGTTCGACATAGAGCTCACATATTGCGGTCGCCTACAGCTTCGGAAGCGTAGACGAACGTCATCATGACTCGATGCCCATGTCGGCGGTAGAGATAGCGATTACGCCGGATCTCCTCAGCGGTCCGATAGACGGGCAGATATAAGATGTGAAAAAAGGGGGGGGCTATATGGGTTTTTTTAGCGCATTATTTGAAGGCCGCGGGAAGGTTGGTAAAAAACTCATTGAAGCATCTAAGGCTGGAACAACCGAAAAAGTCAAGAGCCTGTTAGCTGAAGGCGCTGACATAAACGCGGGCGATAAACATGGCTGGACCGCCTTGATGCATGCGATCTGGCATGGGCGTTCCAAGATTGCAGAACTGCTGCTCAAGCATGGCGCCGACGTGAACGCGAAGGATCATAACGGCTGGACCGCCCTGATGCGTGCGGCCTGGAAAGGGCATGCCGACGTCGTAGAATGGCTGCTCAAGCATGGCGCCGACGTGAACGCGAAGGATCATAACGGCTGGACAGTTCTGATGCATGCCGCCGGGCATGGGCACTCCGAGATCGTAGAGCGGCTGCTCAAGCACGGCGCCGACGTGAACGCAAAGGATAAAGACGGCTGGACGGTTCTGATGCATGCCGCCGGGCACGGGCGTTCCGGAGTGGTAGAACTGCTGCACAAGCACGGCGCCGACGTGAACGCAAAGGATAAAGACGGCTGGACTGCCCTGATGCGTGCGGCGTGGAATGGACATGCCGGGGCGGTAGAACTGCTGCGCAAGTACGGCGCTGACGTGAATGCGAATGATCATAGTGGCGCGACTGCCCTGATCCGCGCGGCGTGGAGAGGGCATTCCGGGGTGGTAGAGCTGCTGCTTAAGCATGGTGCTGATGCGAACGCGAAAGACAACAAGGACGGTACGGCCCTGATCTATGCGGCTGAGAGAGGGCGTGCCAGGATTGTAGGGATGCTGCTCAATCGAGGCGCTGATATGAACGTGAAGGATCATGATCGCCAGACGGCCAGGATGCATGCGTCTTCGAGTGGACATTCCAAGGTAGCTGAACTGCTGGAGAAGCACGGGGCGCGCTAAGAACAAGACGAAGGAGGATACATGGGTTTCCTGGGCTCAATATTTGGGGGTAGCGGGAAGGTTGGTGGACAGCTTATCGAGGCGTCTGAATCCGGAGATACCGGAAAAGTCAAGAGCTTATTGGCCGAAGGCGCCGATGTGAACGCGAGAGATAGGGAGGAATGGACAGCCTTAATGCATGCCTCTCGGCATGGGCATACCGGGGTTGTAGAGCTGTTGCTCAATCGAGATGCCGATGTGAATGTGAGAGACAACAATGGCTGGACAGCCTTAATGCATGCCTCGTGGCACGGGCATGCGGGAGTTGCAGAGCGGCTGCTTCATAAGAGTGCTGATGTGAATGTGAGCGATCAACATAGCTGGACGGCCCTGATGTATGCGTCCGACAAGGGGCATGCCGAGTTTGTACGGCTGCTGCTCAATAAGGATGCCGATATGGAGGCCAGAGCGAGCAACGGCAGTACAGCCCTGATCATCGCGTCCGCGGAAGGACAATTTGAAATCGTCAAGCTGTTGCTCGATCGCGGCGCCGATGTGAACGCGCAGGCGAAAGACGGCGGAACAGCCCTGATTACCGCGTCCGGGAAGGGTCATTCTGAGATCGTCAAGCTGCTGCTCGATCGAGGCGCCAATATTAACACACAAGACAGACAGGGCTGGACAGCGTTGATGCGCACGGCTGCAGAAGGGCAATTCGGGATCGTCAAGCTACTGATCGATCGCGGCGCCGATGCCAACGCGCAGGCGAAAGACGGCAGTACGGCCATGATGCATGCCGCGTGGTATGGGCGCATCAAGGTTGTGGAGCTGTTGGTCAATAACGGCGCCGATGCCAAGGCCAGGGACAGTAAAGGTGGTACAGCCGCATACTATGCGTCTGGAAATGGGCATCAGAATATTGTTGACCTGCTGGAAGGCCACACGGCGCGCTGAGACCAAGCTCTGCCGGTACCGCTCATGGTAATGTCTCAATTGGGCCATGTACGTGACTCGTACAGGCTCGTGCTGTAAGGTCTCGAAATTTAGAACGGCCGGCTCAAATCCGGCATCCTGGCGGGGGTTCGACAGTGGCTGCTTGCCGGACTGGACGGAAGGGCTGGAGGGTTGAGAGGAGGTTGTATGGGATTTTTCAGCTCATTTTTTGAAGCCGAAGATAAGCTGGGGAAACGGCTCACTGAGGCGTCCAAGTCCGGCGACATCGAAAAGGTCAAGCGCCTGCTCGCTGAAGGCGCCGGCGTGAACGCGGGCAACAGAGATGGTACGACCGCGCTGATGCATGCGGCCGGGCATGGGCATACGGGGGTTGCCGAACTGCTGCTCACCAAAGGCGCCAACGTCAACGCGAAGGCCGGCGATGGTACGACCGCACTGATGCATGCGTCCGAGCATGGGCATGCCGGGGTTGTGGGGCTGCTGCTCGCGAAAGGCGCTGATATGAATGTGAAAGATAATGACGGCTGGACAGCTCTGATTCACGCTGCCTGGCACGGACACGGTAAGGTTGCGGAGCTGCTGCTTGCTCAGGGTGCCGATGTGAACGCGCAGGCTGCGAATGGCGTTACGGCCCTGATACGGGCGGCGGAGAAAGGGCATGGCGCGGTTGTAGGGTTGCTGCTTACCAAAGGTGTTGATGTGGATGCGAAGGCGAGGGATGGCGCGACCGCCTTGATACGTGCGGCGTGGCATGGGCATGCAGGAGTAGTGGGATTGCTGCTCAATCACGGCGCGGATGTGAACGCGAGGGACAACAATCGAGGGACCGCCCTGATACGAGCGGCCTGGCATGGGCACGCCAGGGTGGCAGAGCTGCTGCTCAATAAAGGTGCCGATGTCAACGCGAAGGATAATATGGAGGGGACGGCCTGGATGTATGCATCGCGCAATAAGACTTCTAAGATTGCTGAACTGCTGGAAAGGCATAACGCGCTCACAAAATAAGATGCCTGGTCCCACGCATGAGAAGGAGATGATATGGGTTTGCTGAGCTCATTATTTGGGGGCAGTGGGAAGCTTGGTGAACAGCTCATCGAGGCGTCTAAATCCGGGGATACCGAAAAAGTCAAGAGGCTGTTAGCCGAAGGCGCCAATGTCAATACGAAGGACAAATACGGCTGGACAGCTCTGATACATGCGTCCTTCTTGGGGTATTTCGGGGTTGCAGAGCTGTTGCTCCATCACCGCGCCGATGTGAACGAGAGAGACAATAACGGCGGGACCGCCCTGATGCGCGCGGCCTGGCGCGGGCATACGAAGGTTGCAGAGCTGCTGCTGAATCACGGCGCCGATGTGAACGCTCATGATAAAGACAGCTTTACCGCCCTGATGCGAGGGGCCTGGCATGGGCATGCTGAAGCCGTCCAGGTGCTTCTCAATCACGGTGTTGATATGAACGCGAAAGATAAATGGGGCTGGACCGCCCTGGTGCGGGCGGCGTGGAATGGCCATGCCAAGGTTGCGGAGGTGCTGCTGCGTGGTGGCGCGGATATGGATGTGAGAGACCTTAATGGCGGGACCGCCCTGGTGCGGGCGGCGTGGAATGGCCATACCGAGGTTGCGGAGGTGCTGCTCCATCACGGCGCCGATGTGAACGCCAGGCCTGATGATGGCGGGACCGCTCTGATACGGGCTTCTTTAAATGGGCACGCCGGGGTTGCTGAGGTCCTGCTCTATCACGGCGCCGACGTAAACGCCAAGGCGAGTGATGGCGGGACCGCCCTGATACGGGCCTCTGCGAATGGCCATGTTAAGGTTGCAGAGCTGTTGCTCCATCACGGCGCCGATGTGAACGTAAGAGATCATGATGGTGTGACAGCCTTGATGTATACATCCTCGAACGGGCATTCCAGGGTTGCTGAACTGCTGGAGAAGCACGGAGTACGCTAAAAAAGACCGCAAGGAGGTTCTATGGGTTTCCTAGGCTCAATATTTGGGGGTAGTGGAAAGCTTATCGAGGCGTCCCAATCCGGTGAGGCAGAAAAAGTCGGGCGTCTGCTCGCTGAAGGCGCCGACGTGAATGCGAGAGATCGAGAAGGTTGGACAGCCCTTATGCATGCGGCCTGGCATGGACATGCCGGGATTGCGGAATTACTGCTCGCCAAAGGCGCCGACGTGAACGCGAGAGACAATAATGACCTGACCGCTCTGATACGCGCGTCCTGGCATGGACATGCCGGGATTGCGAAGGCCCTGCTCAACAAGGGCGCCGACGTGAACGCGAAGGATAAAGACAGCTTCACATCCCTGATGTATGCGTCCGAGAATGGCCATACCGGGGTTGTAGAGCAGTTGCTCGCCAAAGGCGCCGACGTAAACGCGAGAGCTGCCAATGGCGCGACGGTCCTGATCATGACCTCCGAGAATGGCCATACCGGGGTTGTAGAGCAGTTGCTCGCCAAAGGCGCCGACGTGAACGCCCGTAATAAGGTCGGTGCGACCGCCCTGATATGCGCATCCGAGAATGGCCATACCGGGGTTGTAGAGCAGTTGCTCGCCAAAGGCGCCGACGTGAACGCCCGCAATAAAGATAGCGGAACCGCCCTCATACGCGCGGCCTTGCATGGACGTTCCAAGGTGGTAGAGCTGCTGCTTAATAAAGGTGCTGAGGTGAACATAAGGGATAATAATAACGTGACGGCGCTGATGTATGCGTCCGGCAAGGGGCATACCGGGATTGTCGAGCTGCTGCTCAATAAAGGTGCCGAGGTGAACGTCAAAGCCAGCGACGGCGGGACAGCCCTGAAGTATGCCTTGTGGCATGGGGATACGAAGGTTGCTGAGCTGCTCGAGAAGCACGGCGCGTGCGAAGATTAGAAAGATGTCCGGTATGGCTTAAACGGCGGCTGTAGGCAGCTTAACCCGCATTATTCATGAAGGCGGCCCAATCTTATTTGCAGTCTTCGCTGCGGAGCGACAATACAGCCTTCGCATAGCATGACCCTGAAGACCGGGATCGACATGGTGTCAAAGCCCATCTCGCTCATTTCACTGGTAGTATAGGCATGTATAAATGAACACCAGACATTCATGAATAATGCAGGCTAAGGTCTTACGGCTTCTCGGTGAAGGCAACTGCAGGAGTTGGGCTTGACTCGATCCCGCGTATTTCCTATACTCCTGTCGACTTTAGGGATGTGGAGCGCGAACGAACAGCATTGAACCGCTCGCAGCTTCGCGGTGACAGAAAAGAGAGAGACGATGGACCGAAACCTGGCGCTTGAGTTAGTGCGGGCGACCGAGATGGCCGCCATTTCATCGGCTCGTTGGATGGGGTTGGGCAATCCGAGCGCGGCTGAGCAGGCTGCGATCGACGCCATGCGCCATGCCTTCGATAACGTCAGCTTCAGGGGTTCCATCGTTATCGGTAAGGGTGAGCACGGTGAGGCGCCAACCCTCTACGTCGGAGAGGTCCTTGGCCAGGGCGATGCCCTTCAAGTGGATATAGCGCTTGACGCCGTTGAAAGCGGGGCGATCGTGGCCCAAGGCCGACCGAATGCCATCTCCGTTATTGCCGCGGCTGAGAAGGGGTCGCTGCGCCAGGTGCCGGATGCCCATATGGAAAAGATCGCCGTCGGGCCCAAGGCCGCCGGGGCGATCGATATCACCGCCCCTCCCGAGAAGAACCTTCGCGCCATTGCTGAAGCAATGAACTGTTCCGTCGAGGATATCACGGTGGTCATCCTTGACCGACCTCGTCATGCCGAACTGGTGAGACAAGTCCGCGGAATCGGTGCGCGCATTAAACTCATTCAGGATGGCGACCTCTCCGCCACCATAGCGGTGGCATTCGAAGGGACAGGCGTCGATGTCCTCATGGGGGTCGGAGGGGCGCGAGAAGGCGCGATCGCGGCGACGGCGCTTCAGTGTATAGGAGGCGACATGCAGGGTCGCCTGAAGCCGCTAACGGAGGAGGAAGCAGAGCTGGCGCTGAGAATGGGGATCCGGGATCTGGGCCGGGTATTTACGATCTCCGATCTGACCGGCGGGGGAGAGATCGACATCATGTTTGCCGCAACCGGGGTCACCGATGGTGATCTCCTAAAAGGAGTGCGCTTCTTCGGCGGAGGAGCCCAGACCCACTCCCTTGTGATGCGCTCGAGATCCGCGACCATCCGCTTTATCGAATCAACCCTCCGTTTCGACCGGAAGACGGTTTCATAGGCCCGCATTGAGCATTTCTTTGATCGGCAAGCTATCAGCCGGCGATCCGTTATCAGCATGAAGTTCAAGGGTGTACGGGGGGCGCCGGACCTCCTGCCTCAGGAGTCTGCGAGGTGGCAGCGCGTAGAAGCGGCAACTCGTTCGCTCCTGCAGCGCTACGGCTACACGGAAATCCGGACCCCCGCCTTCGAACGAACCGAGCTGTTTATCCGCGGCATCGGCGAGGGGACCGACATCGTCGAGAAGGAGATGTACACCTTCACCGACCAGGGTGACGTGAGTCTCACGCTTCGACCCGAAGGGACCGCGCCGGTTGTCCGAGCCTACCTCGAACATCAGATGGCTGGCCAGTTTCCCCTGGTGAAGGTCTACTACCTCGGCCCGATGTTCCGTCGGGAACGGCCGCAATCCGGACGCTACCGGCAGTTCCATCAGATCGGTGTAGAGGCGATCGGCTCCGACCAGCCGGCGGTGGATGCGGAGGTGATCGACCTCCTGTGGGCGCTCATGGTGGAGGAGTGTCGGATTCCCGATCTGCAACTTCGCCTGAACTCAATCGGTGATGCTGCGTGCCGGCCCACGATCCGGGATCGCCTCTCCCGCTATATGGCGGATCGGTCGTCGGAACTCTGTCCGGATTGTCAGGGGAGGCTGAAGCGCAATCCGCTCCGGATCATGGATTGCAAGCAGGAGGGCTGCCAGCGCCTGGTGGAGGAGGCGCCGAAGCCGCTTGAGAGCCTCTGTGAAGCCTGCGCCGCGCATTTCGCCGAGGTTCGGGGTCTGCTGGATCTCCTGAAGATCCCCTATACCATCGATAAGCGATTGGTTCGTGGCCTTGAGTATTATACGAAAACGGCCTTCGAGGTGATCAATCCCCGTCTCGGCGCTCAAAATGCCCTGGCCGGCGGCGGGCGCTATGACGGCCTGATCGAAGCGATGGGCGGGCCCTCTATCCCGGCAATGGGGTTCGCGGTGGGGTTGGAGCGGGTCATGGCCTCGCTTCCGTCGGTTCTGGAGGAGGGCGTCCTGCAAGGGGTCTACGTTGCGACCATAGGGCAGGCGGCGCAGCGGACCGGGATGGGGCTCCTGCAGGAATTGCGTCGTCACGGCATACGCGGCCTGATGGATCTCGAGGCGCGCAGCCTTAAGGGCCAGATGCGCCAGGCCAATAAGGAGCGAGTCCGGTACTGCCTGATCCTGGGCGACGAGGAACTGAGGCAGGGCCAGGCGACGCTGCGGGATATGGTGAAGGCGGACCAGACTTCCGTGGCGCTGGATCAGATCGTCGAGCACCTGATGGGACTGGAGGGGGTGTGAGCGCGAGTATGGGACGCCTCAAACGGACGGAGTATTGTGGTCTGTTGCGCCAGGATCATCTCGGGAACTCTGTGGTGCTGATGGGCTGGGTGCATCGGCGACGCGACCATGGCGGCCTTATCTTTATCGATCTTCGGGATCGCGAAGGAATTGCCCAGACGGTCTTCAACCCCGAGCATCACCCGGAGGCTCATGAGGTGGCCCGACGGATGCGCGCTGAATTTGTGGTAGCGATTCGCGGAAGGGTCCAGGCCCGCCCGCCGGGAACCGCAAACGCTCTGCTTCCCACCGGGGCGATCGAGGTTGTGGTAGAGGAGGCGCAGATCCTGAACGAGGCCAAGCCGCCGGTCTTTCCGATTGAGGAGCAGACCGATGTCGCTGAGGAGATTCGGCTGACGTATCGATACCTGGACCTCCGTCGCCAGTCGATGGTGCGTAACCTGCGCCTGCGTCACAAGGCGAGCCAGGCGGTCCATGGCTATCTGGACCGACATGGGTTTGTTGAGGTAGAGACCCCTATGTTGACCCGGAGCACGCCCGAAGGGGCCAGGGACTATCTGGTCCCCAGTCGGCTGAACCCCGGGGAGTTCTACGCCCTGCCGCAGTCGCCTCAACTCTTCAAGCAGCTTCTCATGGTCGCGGGGATCGACCGGTACTATCAGATCGTCAGGTGCTTTCGAGACGAGGATCTGCGGGCCGACCGGCAGCCGGAGTTCACCCAGATCGACATGGAGATGTCGTTTGTGGATCGAGAGGATGTGCTGAGTGTGACGGAGGGGCTGGTGGCGGCGCTCTTCGAAGCGGCCGGCAAACCTTCCCTACCCAGACCCTTTCCGCGACTGACGTATGCCGAGGCGATCGACCGGTTCGGCCTCGATGCGCCGGACACCCGGTTCGGGATGGAACTTGCCGATCTGACCGAGATATTGCGCGGGGTTGAGGCCAAGGCGTTTGCCGAGCCGATTGCGGGAGGCGGCGTGGTCAAGGGGATGAATGTCAAGGGGTGCGCCTCATTTTCCAGGGCACAGATCGATGGGCTGGTTGACTGCGCCAAAGGGTTCGGGGCCAAAGGTTTGGCCTGGTTCAAGGTGTCCGCGGATGGGATCCAGTCGCCTCTGGCCAAATTCCTCGGGCCGATCATCCTTACGCGCCTGGCTGAGCGACTGAAAGGGGAGAAGGGGGATCTGCTGTTGCTGGTCGCCGATCGGGTCAAGACGGCGGCTGAGACGCTGGGGCGTCTCCGAGTCAAATTGGGCCGAGAGTTGAAACTGATCGACGAAAGCGCGCTGGCGGTCACCTGGGTTATCGACTTCCCGCTCCTTGAATACGATCCCGAGCAAGGGCGGTGGCAGGCGATGCATCACCCCTTTACGGCGCCGTTAGACGAGGATCTGCCGCTCTTTGACGCCGACCCCGGAAGCATCCGCGCCAAGGCCTATGATCTGGTCGTAAACGGGCAGGAGCTGGGCGGCGGCAGCATCAGGATCCACCGCCGGGATGTGCAAAGCCGGATGTTCGGCGCGCTTGGCATCGGCGCGGATGAGGCGAAGGCCAGGTTCGGGTTTCTCCTGGAGGCGCTTGAGTACGGCGCCCCACCCCACGGTGGGCTCGCCTTCGGCTTCGATCGGGTCATCGCGCTGCTCGCGGGGGCCGGCTCGATCCGGGATGTCATCGCCTTCCCCAAGACCCAAAAGGCGCAGGATCTGATGACGCAGGCCCCCTCGCCTGTCGACGCAAGGCAACTCAGAGATCTGCAGATTAAACTGGATCTGGACTGAGAAGCCGCGTTCAGCCGTCAGCGAAGTCGCTCGTGTTATTGCTCCGAAAGTCCCGCGCGTCATTGCGAGGCGAAGCCGAAGTAATCTCACAGTCCTTCAGAACAACGACGGTGAGATTGCCGTGCTCCCGTTGGTCGCTCGCAATGACAAGCGCATGAACGGGTGGTGATGTTGACAGGGCTGCGGGACGGGAATATGCTGAGTGTAGAACAAGGGAGCGGCATTCAGCGACAAAAGGGTCGCAAGTTGCTGATGGCTGATAGCTGAACGCTGAGTGATGAGCAGTGAAGCGGGGAGATGACGAGGGACCAGATTCGACCGGAAACGAAGGTCTCCTTACCCATCGGGGAAGAGATCCAGCAACTGTTTGGTCGTAAGGACGAGGTCAGGAAGCTCATCGAAGAGGCGTTGCAGATCAAACTGGTTGCCCGAAACGGCCTCGTGAGCATCCAGGGTGAGGCGTCAGATGTGGCGGTGGGGGAGCAGGTCGTATCGGAGCTGATCTCGCAACTGACGCGCGGCGAGCGCGTGACGCCACAGGACGTGAAGCTGGCCCTTCGGCTTTTCATCAAGAAAGAGGAGGAGGAGTTCAAGCGGATCCAGGGTGAATTGATCGAGGTATCGTCAAAGAAGCGGCCGGTTCGACCGAAGGGTCCCGGCCAGCGATGGTACATCGAGGCCATCCGCCACCACGATATCGTCTTTGCCATCGGGCCGGCCGGAACCGGTAAGACCTATCTGGCCATGGCGATGGCTGTGTCGGCTCTCTTGAAGCACGAGGTCAACAGGATCATTCTGACCCGGCCCGCCGTGGAGGCGGGGGAAAAGTTGGGGTTCCTTCCTGGCACGCTCTACGACAAGATTAACCCCTATCTTCGACCCCTGTACGATGCGCTCTACGACATGATCGAGCTGGAACGTGTTACCCGTCTGATCGAGATGGGCACCATCGAGATCGCCCCGTTGGCCTTCATGCGAGGCCGGACCCTGAACGATTCGTTCATTGTATTGGACGAGGCCCAGAACACAACCTCGGAGCAGATGAAGATGTTTCTGACACGCCTTGGTTTCGGTTCAAAGACCGTTATCACGGGAGACATCACCCAGGTCGATCTACCTACCGGCAGACTGTCCGGCCTGATCGAGGTACAGCGCATTCTGAAAGGGATCGAAGGGATCAAGTTCGCCTATCTCGGCGAGGAGGACGTGGTGCGACACGAGTTGGTGCAGCAGATTGTCAGGGCCTATGAACTGTACCAGACCTCCACGTTACCAGCCGGGGGGCGATAGGAGGGCGCCCGATGGCGCCCTACAGGAACGGCAGTAGTACGATCGCCGGCGTGCAGTCGCCGGTTGCGCGCCGGCTGTTGAGCGCTCCGCGCGTAGTCTCTTCCTGGTTCCATTGGGCCACCAGAGGCCTTGAGCACCATCCGGGTGCGCTCTACACGCTCTGCGGTCTGGCTGTCCTCGCGATCATCCTCGTCATAGCATCTTCACCGACACTCCAGGCGGGAATCCTTACGCTTCTCGGGATCTGCCTGCTGGTCGGCTTCCTACTCGGGAACCTCTACCTGTACATCTGGACGCTTCAACCCAAGCCGCTGCGACAGCCGAAGAGCCTGTTCCTGCTCACATCGGTCATCTTGTTGACGGTCGCCATTACCCGTTTGTTTTACTTTTTTCTGCCCTCCGTTCATCAGACGCTCCCCAATGTACCTGCGAGCGCCCTCGAATACTCGATCCCTGTCGCCCTTGGAGGCCTGCTGCTGGCGATCCTTTTCAACAGCCGCCTGGCCTTTGCCGGCGCCCTCGCCATCAGCATTCTTACCGCTCTCTTGGCGACTAACGGATTCCGCTTCTTCCTATACAGCCTTGTGAGCAGCCTTGCCGCAATCTTCGCCCTCGTTGGTCGGAAAGATCGAGCGATCCTGCTCAAGGCCGGGGTAGCTGTCGGGCTGGCCAACCTATACTCCGTTCTCGCATGGTCGTTGCTCTCCGGGTCTACGGAGCGGCTTGGCTTTCACCTGCTATGCGGCCTGGTCGGCGGGCTGGTCGTTGCAATTCTGTCGCTCGGCCTGCTCCCACTATTCGAATACCTGTTCGAGGTGGCCACCGATTTTCGATTGCTGGAACTGTGCAACCTGAACCATCCGCTCCTGAAACAGATGATACTCAAGGCCCCCGGTACCTACCATCACAGCATCATGGTGGGCACCCTGGCCGAGGCGGCCGCGGAGGCGATCGGCGCGAATAGCATGCTGTGCCGGGTGGGCGCGTACTACCACGACATCGGGAAGATCACCAAGCCTTCATACTTCATCGAAAATCAACAGAATGTCAGGAATCGGCATGAAAAGCTTGGTCCGAGCCTCAGCAGTTTGGTGATCGTATCACACGTGAAGGCGGGTATTGAGTTAGGCAGGGCCTATGGCCTGCCACCGGCGGTGTTGGAGATGATCCCGCAGCACCACGGCACCAGGCTCATTCTCTTCTTTTATCACAAGGCCAAGGGCGCAGAAGAAAGCGACCAGGGCGAGGTTCAGGAAGAAAAGTTCCGATATCCCGGGCCCAAACCCCAAACCAAAGAGGCGGCGATCCTGATGCTGGCCGACGCCGTTGAGGCTGCATCGCGGACCCTCACCGAACGGACGCCCGGGCGGTTTCAGGCGCTGGTTGCGAAGATTGTTAATGCGATTTTCGCGGATGGGCAACTCCGCGAATGCGAGCTGACCTTCAGCGAACTCCGCCTCATTGAGGAGAACTTCGTTCGGATTCTGTGCGGCATCTACCACCGACGGGTGGAGTATCCAGGGTTTGCCTTTGAGGAGTTCGCCGGCAAAAGGGGAGCGAATGGCGATACAGGTCACAAACCGGCAAAGGAAGATCAAGCTCGACACGAGATTTCTAAAAAAGGTCGGGGATACCATCCTCATGAAAGCAGGGGCTAACGAGGCCGAGTGCGGGCTGTTGCTGGTGGGCGACCGGGCTATGACCCGCCTGAACCGGCAGTATCGAGGGAAGGCTCACAGTACGGACGTCCTGTCATTTCCGATGCGCGAGGGGCCATTTGCGGCGCTTTCGCCGCATCTACTGGGGGATGTGGTGATCTCGGCCGAAACAGCCGATCGACAGGCCGGAGCGGCGGGTCACACTCTTCAAGAGGAGTTGGTCGCGCTCCTGATCCATGGTCTCCTCCACCTCCTCGGCTACGACCATCAGACGCCGGTAGAGGCGAGGCGAATGAAACGCCTCGAGAGACGGTTCGGCCTCCCGTTCGTCGAAGCAGAAGGCAGATAAGCGTTGTGTGGTCGTTATATCCGTTTCGCTGTGCGCTAAAGGGAATCGAAGATGCGATCTCAACGCAACGCCACCTGCGCATCCACATCATCGTGACCGGCCTCGTCGCGCTATTCGGGCTGCTGCTGGGGTTGCCGTATATCGATCTCGTACTGCTGCTCATGGCCATTGCGTTGGTCGTCATCACTGAGCTTCTGAATACTGCGGTGGAGTTGACCGTGGACCTTGTATCGCCCGATCTTCACCCGATCGCCAGACGGGCAAAGGATATCGCTGCCGGCGCAGTCCTGATTGCTGCGTTGGTCTCGGCTGTTGTCGGTATCATCATTCTTGCGCCTCCTCTGTTCGACGCCTTCATCGCAAGTCCGCTTTCAGCGAAGTCGGCCATGCTGGCGGCGACCGCCATCGGACTGGGAGGAACCATTGTCACTGCGCTCTTGCCGCGCCGGCCCGGACGGAACCCTTCCAGTGAACCAGGTCCAGGCAAAGATGATCATCGGTTCGATGTCGCGAATCACCAGGTGTGATGTGAACAGCTATAAATCCGGCTTCGTGGCAATCATTGGACGCCCCAACGTGGGCAAATCGACCCTCATGAACCGCCTGTTGGGACAGAAGGTATCGATCGTCTCTCCCAGGCCGCAGACGACGAGGACCAAAGTCATGGGGATCAAGAGCCTGCCTGGAGCGCAATTAATCTTCCTGGATACGCCCGGGATTGATAAATCCGGCGGCTATTTCCACCGGCTGATGGTCAAAACGGCTACGAACAGCCTGGAGGGGGCAGACCTGATCCTCTGGATCGTGGAGGCCCCCGATTCGCTCTCCCAGGGCGACAAGCTGATCCTGGAGATTCTGAAGCGCGTCACGTCTCCGATCCTGCTCGCCGTCAACAAGGTCGATCTCGTTGGGAAAGAAAGTCTGTTGCCCACGATCGATCGCTTCCGAACACTGCTGCCGTTTGCCGAGATCGTTCCGATCTCCGCCACTAAAGGCGACAACGTTGGGCTCCTCGAGTCGCTGCTGGTCCAACACCTCCCGGAGGGGCCGCCGCTGTATCCCCTTGATCAGTTGACCGACCAACCTGAGCGGTTTGTCATTGCCGAGCTGATCCGCGAGCGGGTCTTCCGCTCGGTCTATCAGGAGGTGCCGTATGCGGTGGCCGTGTTGGTAGAAAAGGTCAGAGTGCGGGAAGGGCGGGCACTCACCGACGTTGAGGCGACCATTTATGTCGAGAAGGACTCGCAGAAAGCGATTATTATTGGGCGCGGGGGGACCATGCTGAAAAAAATCGGGGAATCGGCCAGGCCGGAGATTGAGAAGCTGCTCGGCACCCAGGTCTTCCTGAAGCTGTGGGTCAAGGTGCGCAGCGACTGGCAGAAGGATGATGAGTCGCTAAAACGGCTCGGTTACCTGCAACCGTAACAGGACCATGCCGCTACAGACAACCGAAGCGATTGTGGTCGGCGGACACAATCTTGGCGAGGCAGACCGGATTATTCCGTTTTTTACGCGACGGCTGGGAAAGATTCGGGCGGTGGCGAAAGGCGCAAGGCGGGTTCGCAGCCGATATGGCGGAACCCTCGAGCTGTTCACGCTCGGCCAGCTCGTCTTCTTCGAATGGCCCAACCGGACTCTCCACAAGATCAACGAGTTCTCCGTTATTGAGCCGTTTGCCGGGCTCAAAAACGATCTGGGGAGGCTAAGCCGGGGGGCCTACCTTGTGGAGTTGGCGGGCGCGTCCGTCGAGGAGGGGGAGTCAAACGAGGAGATCTTTCTCTTGCTTTTAGATGCCCTTACGCTACTCGTCTTACATGATGAACCGCGCCTTCTCAGATCATTTGAGATCCGCCTCCTCAGAATTGTCGGATATCTCCTGGAGCTCTATCGCTGCCTGGTGTGCCGGTCTGTGCTGGAGCACGGTACTCAACTCGCTATCAGCCCGATCCGAGGTGGGCTGGTCTGCTCCAGGTGCCTCTCACGGGCGCCGGACCATTTACCCATCTCTTCGGAATCAGTAGAATTCCTGCGCTCGGTTCTGCATGGCGGACTCGAACAGTCACTCGCTTCGCCTCTGGCCGATCCCCACATTACCAACCTTCAAGAGATCTTGCGAGTGTGCATTACCCACTTCTTCGGCAAACGACTTCGGTCTGTTGCCTTCCTCAACCTCATTGAATAGGGCTGTTATCCGCACTCGCTTCCCAGCAGTCATTTCGTAACGACTCCGACTCAACGCTCGCAACACCGTCCTCTTTAACAACTTTTACCGATAGCCGGCAGAAGCGAGCATTGTCGTATTGCGCGATCTGCGCTACTGGGGATTAACTTCCTCTTGACAGAGGATAATCCGGGGTGCAACATGTAAAAAATGTCTGGTACTCTTTACATGAGCGGAGCGGGAACGACTTCACAGGAAGAATCGATGGGGAGAAAAGCGACTATTCAAGTGACCCTGCTGACCGCTTTGGTCGTGGGCTCTGCAGGGGCCTGGACAGCCGCGTCGGCCGCCGCCGAGCTCAAGGCTCCGGAGAAGTTTACGATCCTCTGTGCTCCGTGTCATGGTCCAGCGGGTCGAGGGGACGGGCCGGCAGCCGCTGCTCTGAATCCCAAGCCGCGAAACTTTACGGACGGCGAGTTAATGAATGCCAAGGCTGACGCGCAGTTGATCAAGGCCATCAAAGAAGGCGGCGCGGCGGTCGGCCTGAGCTCGTTCATGCCAACGTGGGCGGGTCAGCTTTCTGACGAGGAGGTCATGGAGATCGTCACCTTTATCCGCTCACTAGCCATCCCGGAGTACCAGCTAAAGAAGTACTAGGCAACCCTTCAGCGTCCAGCTTTCAGCCGGTTGAGCGCTGATTGCTGAAAGTCAGGTAGCCTAGTTAACCGGGAAACGGCAGTTCAAGGGAGTATGCAGCAGGTGCACCCGCGCCACGAGCCGGTCCAGGTCAAGGGGGTGCTCGGCGAGGTTAACCTCTTCTTCGTTGTTCTTTTTGCAAGGACAATTTGTAGTGTAACTTGTATCTAGTGTTGGTTACTCACTGTATACGATAAGCGGAAACCACTTCACAGGAGGAATTGACGGTGAGAAAAGCGACCATTCAAGTGACCCTGCTGACCGTTTTGGTCGTGGGCTCTGCAGGAGCCTGGACAGCCGCGTCGGCCAATACCGATCCCAAGGCTCCGGAGAAGTATACGACCTTTTGTGTTCCGTGTCATGGTCCAGCAGGTAAGGGGGACGGGTTGGCAGCCGCTTCTTTAAATCCCAAGCCGCGGAACTTTACGGACGGCAAGTACATGAATACCAGAACCGACGCGCAAGTGATCAATGTCATCAAGAATGGTAGCGCGGCCGAGAAGTTGAGTCCGCTGATGACCGGGTACGGCAGTATGCTGAACGAGAAGGA
This sequence comes from Candidatus Methylomirabilota bacterium, assembly GCA_028870115.1. Classification (NCBI taxonomy): domain Bacteria; phylum Methylomirabilota (SeqCode); species Candidatus Methylomirabilota bacterium. The sequence goes on along the minus strand of JAGWQH010000039.1, from coordinate 22,549 downwards.
GATCAAGGAGATCGTCGCCTTTATCCGCTCAGTGGCTGTCCCGAAGTACCAGCCGAAGAAGTAAGGCGCCTGAACCGGAGAGAGGGACTGAGATCAGGCCTCAGACGGGAAACGACAGCTCGACGGAGTGCGCAGCAGCGCGCGCCTTCGCTGTGAGTCGGTCCAGGTCAAGAGGGCGCTCAGCGAATTCGATCTCGTGGTGAGTCGTATGTGTCGCCGCCTGCCTGGGCGTGAACATCGAGCAGCAGTCCTGGTCGGGGATGACCGAGACATCGTAGCTGCCGATCTGCTGCGCCTGCTGCGTGATCTCGTCCTTATCCATGCCGATCAATGGCCGCAGAATCGGCAGGGTGGATGCCTGTTCAATGGTCGCGATGTTTTCAACGGTTTGTGACGACACCTGACCGAGACTCTCACCGGTCACCAGGGCTTGGGCGCCTTCCTTTTGAGCGATCTGTTCGGCGATTCGCAACATCAGCCGTCGATACACAAGGACCCTCAAGCGTCCCGTGACGCGAGCAACGACCTCCTGCTGGATTTCGCCGAAGGGTACCAGGTAGAGGCGAGAGGTAAACTGGTACCGGGTGAGAAGGCGTACCAGCTCGATTGCTTTTTCCTGTGAGGTTCGGTCGGCGAACGGCTGGCTATGGAAGTGGACAAAGACGATACGGCAGCCCCGCTTCATCATCCGATGAGCCGCAACCGGGGAGTCGATCCCGCCTGACAGCAGACACGCAAGGGTCCCGCCGGTCCCCACCGGCAGGCCTCCGGGGCCCAAGAGCTTCTCGAAGTAGACAAAAGCCTCTGCGGGGAGCAACTCGATGTAGATGGTCAGGTCCGGATTGGTGAGATCGACGTCGGCGCCATGGATACGCTGCACTCTGGCCCCGATCATCTCGTTGATCTCCTGGGAGGTCTGCGGAAAGGTCTTGAAGGCACGACGGGCCGCCACGCGAAAGCTGCGAAATGAGCGGTTGCAGACCTCCTCTTCGATCCGTTGTGCGAGCAACTCCAGGTTGGGCGCCATCGTGAAGGCGGGGGCGAAATTCGCAATTCCGAAGACTCGGCTCAACCGCTGCCGCAAGACCTCCCACGAACTCTCCTCCCGCAACTCCAGGAATAGCCGACCGGCGGGTCGCCGGAGCGGGCCACAGTCGAGATCACGCGTGGCCGCCAGGAGATTAGCCTCAAGCTGCTTCAGAAAGAAGCTCCGGTTTTTCCCTTTGAGTGCAATCTCGTGGTAATGGATGAGGACGCCCCTCACCGGCGGTTGTGCCATCGCGTTGCTTTTAGTTTTCATAATTCCTCCAGTAGCTCATCCTAGCACGTTCTCTGTGATCGGCAATCGATTTCCGCTTGCACGCAAAGAGCTCGTGGGGCGCCGCTTGAAAGGCAAGTGAAACTTCATGCGGTAGTGCCGCACCACGGCGCACCCAAAAGACTTACCTTCGGCAAGGATTCTCCCAGCTTCTCCGTGAGTCCGCAACCGTTCGTCATTCCGGCGTAAGCCGGAATCCAGCCCTGGACCCCGGCTTTCGCCGGGGTGACGGGCCGGCATGATGACCTCCTCCTGTGACAAGGACCAACGTAGGCGCGTTTTCTATGGAAACCCTTGACAACTCCCTGGAACGGCTAGACAATCGCGGCAATCGTTGGAGCTCCAAGGATGTAATAGGCCGACCAACCTAATACTGATAGCCTGACTAGGCTAATCAGTAGTTCGGCAGCAAGGGGAGGTACGATGAGTGATCGAATCAACGAGATCATGGAAGTTCTTCGCGATGTTGCCGGCCACTACAGGCCCCAGATGTCGGGGGAAAATGTCAGGGACTTGAGAAAGAAGGCATTGCGTCACATTCGACCGTTTCCGACAAGTTCCGTCGGCAATTGCGCCCGGCAATTAACGGAACCTCGGAGTTTGACCACGCTCTGTTCGACTGGCTCGATTCGAGGTCAACCAAACTACAACTTGCACTTGAGGAGAATACAACTCACTCGGACGACATCTCCAGAATCCGCGAGTTCTTCGACGACCATTCCCTTCGGAAGCAGGTTGCTGCTGATTTGGATGGATTGCAGGAAGAGGAAAGCGGTATAGCAGGCCCGAGAAAAGCACGCCTCGTTTCATATTTCGAGCGCAAGCTTAAACTTCGCGTGGCTGCAATTAAAATCTACGGAACAACATGCAAAGCCTGTGATTTCAATTTTGAGGCTGCATACGGAGCGCACGGGAAGAACTATATTGAAGTTCATCACGTCGTTCCAATCTCCACCCTTCCTGAGCCATCTACCATCAATCCCAAAGACGACTTGACCGTGCTCTGCTCCAATTGCCATCGAATGGTCCATCGAAGGCGCGATGCTCCTCTATCAATTGAAGAACTCACCGGGATGGTCTCCGAGAATTCCAGCCGTAATGAGCGCCATGCCTAACCCTTCGTTTCAGGGGACCGCCAACAAGCGGCGCTTGTTGGTTCCCTCTGCCCTTCGGGCACCGGCAGCCCTTGAGCTCAAACGTGTTAGCGCTATCCGAGGTCTTGACAAGTATGCATGGCTAATGCATACTGATGCATATGAGAACCACACTCAATATCGATGACTCACTCCTGAAGAGGGCTGAGCAGTTGACCGGGATCAGCGAGAAGACCGCCTTGATCCGGCGTGGGCTAGAGGCCCTGATTGCGCTGGAGAGTGCTCGTCGTCTGGCCAAGCTGGGCGGGACCGAGAGCTCGCTTCGCTCGGTCCGCCGTCGCCGCTCAGCGGCCTGATGATCCTCGTCGACACCTCCGTGTGGGTTGACCATCTGGCCCGAGGCCGGGCGCAGCTCGTTGAATTGCTCCACGAGGGGCATGTGGTGTGCCACCCCTTCGTGATCGGCGAGCTCGCATGTGGGCATTTACGAAACCGGCGGGAGATCCTCGGCCTGTTGGCGGCCCTGCCACAAGCGCGGGTGACAGAGCACGACGAGCTTCTCCGTTTCGTGGATCAGCACCAGCTCTCCGGCCGTGGTTTGGGCTGGGTAGATGTCCACCTGCTCGGCGGTGCTTTCCTTTCGTCCTGTCGCCTGTGGACGCAGGATAAGGCCCTCCACGAAGCGGCACGTGCGCTTCGTATCGCTGCTGATCAGTATCGTGAGCACTAACAACCACGTGAACCCGATGAGGCTTGGCGAGAATCCCGCTGCCGAGTTGGACGGAGACGGGCCTATGCTCAGGCCTGTCGAACCACGCATGGAGCATGTTGGCAACATTGCCCTTCGACTGGCTGAGGGCAAGCGGTAAATATAGCGGAGATCCTGCAGGTCACTCCTTCCGCGATGGAGACCCTTTGCAATGAAACCACTCTTGGTCTTCCAGCACATCGGGTGTGAGACTCCTGGCATCTTCCTTGACCTACTGCAGGCGCAGCAACGTCCCGTGGAGACGGTGAGGCTGTACGACGGCGACCGGGTGCCGGACGACCTGTTGCCGTTTTCCGGGCTCCTGGTCATGGGCGGGCCAATGAGTGTGAACGACGAAGCGGATTACCCGTGGTTAAGGACAGAGGATCGGCTCCTGAAAGAGGCGATGGAACTCGATTTCCCCACATTGGGTATCTGCCTCGGGTCACAACTCATTGCCAAAGCGGCCGGCGGAACGATCCGCCGGGGGCCGCGCAAGGAGATCGGCTGGTACCCGGTTCACCTCACTATGGCGGCGCGGCATGATCGGCTATTCGGCGGGTTTCCAGAGTCGATTGAGGTGTTCGAGTGGCATGGCGAGTATTTCGACACACCGCCCGGGGCAGTCAACCTTGCCAGATCAACGCTCTATGAGTGCCAGGCCTTCTCGATCGGCCGCCACGTCTATGGCCTGCTATTTCACCTCGAGGTCACTGCATCGATGGTCTCTGAGTGGGTGAGGACTTTCACGCAGGAGCTCGATGGAGTCAAGGACTATATCCGGCCTGGTGCGATCCTTGAGCAGCTTCCAGCCAGGATCGACGAGCTCAATCGGTGGGCCCGGATCCTCTTCGCACGCTTCTACGAAAACCTGCGCTAGACGAAACCGTAGGGGCGAAACATATTTCGCCCCTACTTGAGGCGGACCACAGTCGCTCCCCATCCCCCGGCCTCGGTTGGGGCATCGGCAAAGGATAGAACATCGGGATGGTTCATCAGGAGCCGACGGACAATCGCCCGCTGCGTGCCTGTGCCCTTCCCGTGAATCAGCCGCACTTGCGACATTCCGGCCTGATGGCACTGCCACAGATACTCCTCGACGACCGAAGCGATCTCCTTCGGCGCAAAAGTGTGCAGATCGAGGACATCCTCGACGGGAAGTTTCACCGGCTCTTCGAACGGCTCCTCCGGCGCAGCGCTCACGGCATCACCCTGGCCCGTTGTTTCCCGAGTCAGCGTTAGATAGTTCCTCGACTGCCGACTGAATGGTCTCAGGAGTGCCAATCGTGTGAGTCCGGGTTAGGGATGACCGCAGATTACCCTTGGAGGGTGTGCAACTGTTCGAGCGATGCGCTGTCTTCGCCGTCGAGGTTCAGGGCCGCCATGAACTCGCCGATGGACAGGTCGCTCATTCCCAGCCGCTTGTAGGCAAGTCCCAGGTGGAAGTGGGAGGAGGCATCCTCAGGATTCTCGGACACCACCAGTGAAAATTCTCGGATTGCGTCATGCCACTGCCGTTTTCGTTCATAGATGATGCCAAGATGGTAATGTACAATGATATGCGAGGGGTCCGCTTCCAACACCTTGCCGAAACTCTGTATGGCCAAGTCCAACTTACCCAGATGGAAATAGGATCTGGCCATCCGGTAGTAGGCCCACGGGTTGGCCGGATCCAGCGCCAAGACCTTCTTGGCGGCTTCGATGGCGGCGTGAAACATACACCGCCTGTAATACCAGAGGCTGAGTTGGAACTGAGCCTCGAGATGCTTGGGATCCAGGATGATCACCCGTTGCATCTCGGCAATCGCCTCTTTCACCCGCCTCGCCCGGAGATACTGCAGCGCAAGCTGATACCGCGCCTGGACATTCTCAGGGTCGAGATCAACGGCCTTACGATACGCCTCAAGGGTTTTCGGGACTGTCTCGTCTTGCATCGGGGTCTCCCCCCACCCACGGGAGCAGCCAAGCAACTATAGTGTTATCTTATTATCCTACCGCCGGGCTGAAGCGGGAGTCAAGATGCTTAAAAACAGCCATCGGCTAATAGCTGACAGCTTATAGCTGCTCTTCCAGAGGCAGGCTCTCGATCCGTGTCAGATGTACCCGCGTAGGATAGGGTATCTCGATCCCCTCCTTTTCGAAGGTCGCTTTAATCCGCCTTCTGAACTCCCGAGCCACCTCCCATTGTCGCTGAGGGAGCGTCTTGACCAGCACCTTGATGATGACTTGAGACTCGCCGAACGACTCAATGCCGAGAACTTCCGGCGGCTCGAGGATCAGCGGGCCCATCCGTTCATCCCTTGCCAGCTCCTGACCGGTCCGTTGCAGCACCTCGATGACCCAGTCAATATTCTCGTCGTAGGCGACGCCGATATCTAGTGCCACCCGTGACCACTCCTTCGTCAGGTTCGAGACGACCTTGAGTTCGCTATTGGGGATAAAGTGTACCGCGCCGCTGCTGAAATCTCGCAGGATGGTTGCCCGCAAACTGAGCCGCTCCACCGAACCGCTGATCTCGCCCGTCTTAATGACGTCGCCTACCGCAAACTGCCCCTCGAGGATAATGAAGAAGCCGGCGATGACATCCTTGATCAGACTCTGCGCGCCGAAGCCGACGGCCAGCCCCACCACACCCGCGCCGGCAATGATGGGCGTGATGTCCAACCCGAATTCCCGAAGTCCCATCATCGTGGCGATGATCACGATCACTGTCGTCCCGACGGTCTTGACGATGCCGGCGAGCGTCAGGGCGCGCTTCTCGCGCTCACTGGCCTGGTCGGTCCCTTCTTCCGTTACGGCTCGGACGACCTGATCCGAGGCCAGCTTAAGGAGGCGAACCAGTGCCAGGCTCCCTGTGATAATAATCACCAGGCGCACGCCGCCCGTCCGCAGCCAATGGAGGAACTCTTCAGGTGCTCCCGCGTTCATCACGTCAACGTTACCTCCACCTGACCTTCCCACATATCACCAGGATCAAGGCAGAGATCCCAGGTCGGCATGGCCGCCACCCCCTGCACTGTCCGTTCATACCCATCCTCCGATTGCGAGACGGTCGCTACCAGATGGCTGTACAGCGCTGCAGGATGGTCGAGTTCGACGCGAAGCCGTGGACTTGGCTCCTGAGTAGTGGACACGGTAAAGCGCTCGACCTCGGCTGCGCACGCTGGATTGTCGAGTGAGACGCGCTGGTCGCCCAGCGTGATGAGCGATTGGCCGAAGGCGAGGCCCGGCAGGAAGAAGTTCAGTTCCACTCCGAAGCGGATGTGTAGGCGATCGCCCCCCCGATTCGTGATGCGATAGCGAACGGTAAGGCACCGATCATTTGTAAAGATATACTTCTTTCGTAGGAGGAGCGGATGGTGAAGTCCTTTGTCGGTCCGAACTCTCCCAGATCGGTCGAGGACGACGCCGGCCGAGGTCTGCTGCCAATCCCAGGTCCCGTCGACGAAATCGCCGCATTCGTCTAGGCAGCCAGAGATCCAGGACGACAGTGGATCGGGATCAGTAAAAAAGTGATCAAGGAACGCGGCGCGTTCCCATTGATCGTAGCAGAGGGCAGTCACAAGATCGGCCGGCGCCGCCCGATGCAGGTCGTGAATCCCAGGAACCCCCTCGTGCGGTTGCCCTTCGGGTTGCGCGGCCGCGCGCCGGATGGCATCATGATAGAGCTCAGGGCGGCGCGTGAGCGTATTGAGGAGATTGATCTCTCCGGCGAAGTCGGTCCATTCCACCAACCGACCGCCGCGGTGCGGCTGAATCTGGGCCGAGAAGCGGCTACTCGAGACCCAGACCTCCGGCGCCCCGTCGCAATCGAGATCGGACACTTCCACCTTGAACTTCTGGCGGCGGCGGATGCAAGCCTCGGCACGCGCCAGATGTCGCCAGATCTCATGTCGCAGATGGGGCAGGTACAGGCCCCCGAATATCCCATGCCAGTAGCTGTCGTTACATTGAGCCGCAAGGAGTTCGTGCTTCGCCTGTTTAGCGCCGCGCCCTACCGGGAGCAGTCGGCCAAGCGCCAGACCCTTCTTGTGGGCCCGATTCGCCTCAGGATACCGGACCAGGAAATGCTTCCAATGTCCTCCGCGCAGATGCGGCATGAACCGATCGGCATCGGGGCCGAGGCGGCTCTTCAGTTCCTCAAACCGACGCCCTCCATTCGGTCCGAGCGACCATTCCTCCATCTCGACGTATGAGCAGGTCGGAAGGTAGCATAGGCCGGCGGGACGAACGCCCTCCAACGCTTCGCTCACCGTCTGCGATACGAGCCAATCGCCTGCACTTTCAAGCAGGTCCAGAAACCCCTTCAGCCATCCGTCCCTGTAGACCCACTGTGCAGTCCCAGGCCAGCCGCCAAACTTCTCGCCATCGTCAGCCGCGATGGCCAGCCGCCCGCCTATCCGTGCGATCCAGCGCAGGTGCGCCTTAATCTCGTCCGGCTGGCGAAACGGGATCAGGTATCGGAGCGTCTTATCGATCGGGAAGACCGCGAGTGACTGACCTTCTGCTTCGGTGAGGTAATAGTCGTGCAGTCGCTCGGCCTCAAATCCCGACGTGAGAAAGGCGCGGTCATCCATCAAGACATAGGCGACGCCCGCCTCTACAAGGGAGGGGATGATCGCGCTGTCCCAGATCCGCTCCGTCAGCCACAGGCCGCGCGATCGAACACCGAAACGGGACAGAAGACGCTCGCTCATCAGCGTGATCTGGGCGATTCGGTCCTCGTGCGGGATGGCGGCCAGGATCGGCTCGTATAACCCTCCCGACAGGAGCTCCAGTCGGTCGTGCTGGACCAGCTCGCCGATAAGATCGATGTAATCCGGGGCTCGGCGCTCCAGCCACAGCAACAGCGGACCGCTCAGGTGCAGGGTGAATTTGAGCGCTGGTCTAGTGCGGATGGCCTCGAGGAGGGGTCGGTAGGCCCTGTCCGTCAGCGCCTGGATCACTTCATCAAAATTGCCTAGAGGCTGATGGTTGTGCAGGACAAACAGAAAACGGAGCTTGTCCTGAACGCTGTCGAAAGTCTGCTCAGCAGGTCTATCCGCCATATTCCGACGCTCCGTAAGCGGGAGGCGATCGCCGTCCCCTCAGAGTTCTCATGTTGGACCCGGGGTGGTTGCGGGCTTGAGGATCAACCCGGCCAATGGAGGAAGAGTGAGGAGCAGTGAAAACGGCTGTCCATGATCCGGGATCGGCTCTGCCGTAACGCCGCCGCCATTCCCGAGATTACTGCCACCGTAGATCGCGGCATCCGAGTTCAGTAGCTCCACATAGTAGCCACCGGTCGGTACACCGATGCGATAGCCGTATCTGGGCACGGGGGTAAAGTTGCAGACCACGATCATGAAGTCTTCCGGATTCCTGGCGTGCCGCAGGAAAGAGACGATGCTCCCCTGCCAGTCATGGCAGTCGATCCACTCGAATCCGCGCAGATCGAAATCGACCTCGTGCAGAGCCGGTTGCGCCCGGTAAAGCCGATTCAGGTCCTGTACGAGCCTCTGTACCCCTTTGTGATGGGGACCTTCCGTGAGGAGATGCCAGTCCAAGCCCTGGTCGTGATTCCACTCGCGCCATTGGCCGAACTCTCCTCCCATGAACAGAAGCTTCTTCCCCGGTTGCCCATACATATAGACATAGAAGCCGCGCAGGTTCGCGAACTTCTGCCAGATATCGCCCGACATCTTTCCAAGCAGTGAGCCTTTCCCATGCACCACCTCATCGTGGGAAAGGGGCAGGATAAAGTTTTCGCTGAAGGCATAGAGCAGACCGAAGGTCAGGTTGTTATGGTGATAGCTTCGATGAATCGGATCGAGTGCCATATACCCGAGCATGTCATGCATCCACCCCATGTTCCACTTCAACCCGAAGCCAAGTCCGCCCATGTAGGTCGGGCGCGAGACTTGGGGCCATGCGGTCGATTCCTCCGCAATCGTCATCACGCCGGGATGGTGCTCGTAGATCAGTTCATTGAGGCGCCTGAGGAAGGCGACCGCCTCCAGATTCTCGTTGCCGCCATGGATGTTGGGGATCCACTCGCCAGGCTTGCGGGAGTAGTCCAGATAGAGCATCGAGGCGACCGCATCCACCCGCAGACCATCCAGATGATAGCGTTCAAGCCAGAAGAGCGCATTGCTCAGCAGGAAGTTGTCCACTTCCTTTCGGCCGTAATTGAAGATGAGCGTACCCCACTCGCGATGTTCACCCCTGCGGGGATCTTCATGCTCATAAAGGTAGGTCCCGTCGAAGTAAACCAACCCATGCGGGTCGCGGGGAAAATGGGATGGGACCCAGTCAAGGATTACGCCAATCCCGCACTGGTGCAAATGATCGACGAAGTACATGAAATCTGCCGGCGTTCCATATCGGCAGGTTGGCGCGAAGTAGCCGATAGTTTGGTACCCCCACGAGCCGTAAAATGGGTGCTCCGTGATCGGGAGCAGTTCGACGTGGGTGTATCCCATCTCGGTCAGGTAATCGGCAAGCTGGTGCGCCAGCTCCCGATACGTGAGAAAATCTTTCCCCTCCTCACGCGGCCGCATCCAGGAGCCCAGATGTACCTCGTAGATCGCTACCGGTCGCTCAAGCCCGTTGTAATGCTCTCGCGCTTCCATCCACGATGCATCCCCCCACCGGTAGGCATCAATGTTGAACACACGCGAGGCGGTTCGGGGTGATGGCTCGAAGGCAAAGGCGAATGGGTCGGCTTTGAGGGCGAGCGGCTCGCCGGATTGCGACTTGATCTCGAATTTGTACAGCGCGCCCTCTGTGAGACCCGGGATGAAGAGATCCCATATGCCGTTTCCGGGATGGTGTCGCATCGGATGACGCCGGCCGTCCCAGCGATTGAAGTCTCCGACGACGCTGACTCTTTTGGCATTGGGGGCCCAGACCGCAAAGCACACCCCGGGCACACCACCCAGGGTCATCAGGTGGGCCCCCAACTTTTCATAGTTTCTGAAATGGCTGCCCTCACCCATCAGGTATAGGTCATAGTCGCTCAAGGTCGAGGGAAAACGGTAAGGGTCCTCGATCTCGCACCCTTCTCCCTGCCGGTCTACGACACGCAGTCGATACGGAAAGAGGCCGTCCCGCGTCGGAACGATAACCTCGAAGAGACCATCCGGGTGCGCCAGCTCCATGGGCCGGTCCTCGCTCACACCATCAGCATGAACGACCGTCGCCTCCCGGGCATCCGGGAGGAAGGCGCGCACGGCGACGCACGGCTCTGAGGCGACATGTACCTCATGCGGGCCCAGCACGGCGAACGAATCGCCATGCTCACCCTGGACAATCGCCTCGATCGTCTCAGCAGTAAGAGTAGACGGCATTTATGAACTCTCCGACAATCTTGCACATCGTGGTCCCAAAGATAACACCATCCTTACCTTCAGTTCAATCGCTGTCGCCCGTCCTGTTGCCTCTTCTCCACTAATCGACCACGATCCCGAGCGTCTCGCCGAGGGAGACGAAATGGCTCACCCATTCCTGGACCTCAGAGTCGCCCTGGTCGCGCTTATCGCGAAGCGCGGGATAGACCCCACTGGAGCAGTTCATAATAGACGTTCTGGGCCTCCCACAGATCCACCTCGAAGGGCAGAGCGTGCGTCAGAGCCACCATTGCCTCGAGCCGCTGGAGAAGGGGGGTCTCGGCAGGCTGTACCCGAAACCCCTCGGCCAGCCGCTGAATCGTCTGCTTGAGCGTATACCAGAGACCGAAGATGTCAAGCTCGACTCGCCACATCCTGGCATCCTCTAACAGGGCTTGGATGCGGCCGCGATCAGGCGCCTCTTCCTGGAAGCCCCGGCGGAGATCAGTGTTCAGAACAACCTCTGCAGCCGCATGGAAGACCTTGGGCAACGGGATGCCGAGCGTACTCCGAAAATGCATCAGCGGGGCATGGTGCTCGTAGAGCTGGTGATAGACGGTCTCGACCTCGGCCATGGTCGATTCCAGGATGAGGTTGAAGACCTTTCGCTGCTCGTCGCGAAAGAGCGGCTTGAGAGAGTAGGTGGACGCTCCAGTCTTGTCCAAAATAGGTTTCGAAGGCTGCGTCCTCCAAGGTACCATAGGGGGTACATGTTCACCCAAACAGTCACCCCCAACCAAGGAGGACTCAACCATGAAGGTCTGTAGCATGTTCAGCCAAATCCTGCAACTCTTTCCGCGAGTCGAGTTCGAATAATTAGTCCGCGCAACGGGGGCCGAGCGGCATGCCAAGGGCTTTAGCAGTTGGGGCCAGTTCGTCGCCATGCTCTTCTGCCAACTCGGCCGCGCCCATTCCCTGCGAGAAATCTGCCAGGGCCTGCAGACCTGCGAGGGTGCGAGGGCAAGCTCGTCCATCTGGGGATCGTGGCGCCGAAGCGTTCCTCCCTCGCCTATGCCAATGCACACCGGCCCTGGGAGCTCTTCCAGCAACTCTTCTTCTGTCTCCTGGAGCGCTGTCGTGCGACGGGGCCGTTCGGCAAGCGGTTCCGATTCAAGAATCGGCTGGTCAGCATGGATTCCACCGTGATCGATCTCTGTGTATCCCTCTTCGACTGGGCCAAATTCCGTCGCACGAAAGGAGCGATCAAGCTACACCTGGTGCTCGACCATGACGGGTATTTGCCCGCCTTTGGTGTCATTACCGACGGGGTCGCCGCCATCCATAAAGACAGCTGGCAGATCGAGCTCTTCTTCAAGCCGGGACCTGTGGAGTTGGGTGCATGATCCCTTGGGGACCCTGCGTCAGCCCGAACAGCCGATCCCCCAACAAGGCTTTGTCTTTGCGTAATCAGTGTCATCATTCATAAAAGGGAAAAAAGGCAACTCTCGTAACGACAGCCACCTTTTTCGCCAGTTTTGTGTCGACTCAACCCTTTGTGGCGGACTGAGCGGTAAGCTTCCCGTCGGCCCCAGTGTAACTGACTGTTACCCTCCAGTCGGCCAGAGGAACACATGGTGGCACACTGGTAGCTTCCCGTCACCTTCGCTGAAAACGACCGCTACCTTGGCGCCTGGCTTAAGGTCAGCCATGGCATGTACAGCGCTCTCCATCACGCTGAACGTTATCTCATGCCCCTGAGCATTTATCACTAGCGTCTTCGTGGATGGGTTTGCCGAGACTACCTCGCCGGTGATCAAATGCGTAGCAAACGCCACTCCAGTAAAGGACACAACTGCCAGGATGGCGACAAGGGCTACTGCCATTTGTCTCCGCATGGAAGGTCACCTCCCTTCATATTGAGTATGAGTCGCAAACTCTGTGCCCACTTCTGGAGGCTCACCGCTCAGTGTGATCAACTTCAGTTATCCCACATCCCCTCTATTAAATATTATAATATGCCATGGCGGTCTCATACGTCGAGTGCCGTCTGTCCGGACCAAAGGAATTTCGGACGGCTGAGAAAAGAAGAAGAGGCGGCCCTCGGGGCGAGAGCCGCCTCTTTATACCCATTTCACGTCGGCTCAGTCCGTCACGAAGGACTGAGCGTAAAGATTTCCGTTAGTCTCGGTGTAATTCACTGTCACCTTGTCGCCTGGTTTCACATTAGCCAGTGCCCGTGCAGCGTTCTCTGCGTCACCGAAAGTCGTTTCCTGCTCTTCCAGGAATCCGGTGAACAGGTACCCAACCAACCTTCCAGCCTTCTCCGCCACCCGGAAAGTTATCTCCTTTCCGTGAGCATTGATCACCAGGATCTCCGCAGAGGGTTCCACCCAGACCACCTCACCGGTGATTATCTTCGCTGTAGCAAAGGCTAAACCGATGGAGAACGCAAGGGCCGCCAGGAAGGCCAGTTGGGCACCCTTTGAGGAGATACAATACTGGCTATATTGTCATGCTTACAGTGTTGACACCATCTCCTTCTTCCTGTATGTTCTTCTTGCGGGGGTTTCGCGACCTGGCTGTTCAGCCGGAGCGCTATCGGATGACGATGTCTGGGGAGACTCGTGAGATGGGGGAGGAAGGGATGCAGAAGATGAAGATGCAGGTCGTATTTCCGCGGGACCTCCTCAGAGAAGTGGATCAGGTGGTCTCACGACGGAAACGGAGCGAGTTTATCGTGGAGGCGACTCGAAAGGAGCTGAGGCGACAGCGTCTGGAACAAGCCATGGAAAAAGCGGCCGGGGCCTGGAGCGATGAAGGCCACCCGGAGCTTTCTACCTTGAAAGAGGTGCACCGGTGGCTTGCGCAGCTCAGGGCAGAGACGGGTCGCCGGATGGAGCATCTGCATGGCTGAGGCGCTCCTTGATGCCGATGTCATTATTTGGTTCCTGCGAGGGGACAAGGCGACCGCAGAACTGATCAGGAAGTTCCAGTTGGAGGGGCTTCCCGGGTGTTCTGTGATCACGCGCTTTGAGATCAAGGCTGGCATGCGTCCGTCAGAACAGCAAGTCACGGAAGCGTTTTTGGACTCTCTGACCGACTACCCGGTCACGGCAGAGATTGCGGATCAGGCGGCGGAATATTATCGAGCATTACGGGCCAGAGGAAAAATGGTTGATCTGCCGGATCTTATCGTTGCCGCCACAGCCAAGGCCTATCGCCTGGTGGTTGTGACATACAATGCGGAGCATTTCTCAGTACCTGATCTTACCTTGTACCCTCTTTCGGCTCCGACGGGAAAACCTCGCAGGAGCTGACAGCAGATGGCACAGCCACCGACGATGACAACGTTGGATACCGGGGCGCCAGGTCTGGAGGGCCTGAACGCGGCTCAGCAGGCGGCGGTCACGCACGGCGACGGCCCGCTGCTCGTCATTGCCGGCGCCGGGACGGGGAAGACCACGGTCATCGCCCGTCGAATCGCCCACCTGATCAACAGCAAGCAAGCCCGGCCGGAACAGATCCTCGCCCTGACCTTTACCGAGAAGGCGGCAGCGGAGATGGAGCGGCGCGTGGACCTGCTGGTCCCGTACGGGTTTACCGATACCTGGATCTCTACCTTTCACGCCTTTGGAGACCGCGTGCTCCGGGAGCACGCGTTGGAGATCGGATTGAGCCCGGACTTCCGCCTACTCACAGAGGCGGAGCAGGTCATCTTCTTTCAGGAGCATCTGTTCGAACTCCCCCTCGACTATTTCCGGCCGCTTGGCAACCCGCTGCGGCATGTTCAGGCCCTGCTGAAACTGTTCAGTCGGGCCAAGGATGAGGATGTCGGTCCCGAGCAGTACGCGAGTTACGCAGTGGAGCTGGCGAGTCGAGCGGCGGCTTCTCCCGATGATACGGCGCTGGCCGAGCAAGCGACCCGTGAGACGGAGATCGCCGGGACCTACCGGCAGTATCAGGAATTGATGGCCCGGGAGGGGAAGTTGGATTTTGGCGACCTGATGACGCAGACACTCAACCTGCTTCGGAAGCACCCGCTCGCGCTCCAACAGTTGCAGCAACGGTTCCGGTACATCCTGGTCGATGAGTTCCAGGACACCAACTATGCCCAGTTTCAGATCGTGAAGCTCCTGGCGGCCTTTCATCGGAATATAACGGTGGTGGGAGATGACGACCAGTCGATCTTCAAGTTTCGAGGGGCTTCAATCAGTAACATCCTCGGCTTCCGCCGGGAGTTTCCGGAGACGGAGACGGTTGTCCTTGTGGAGAACTATCGCTCGACACCTGGTATTCTTGACACCGCATACCGTCTGATCCAGCACAACAATCCGGATCGCCTGGAGTATCAGGAAGGTGTAGACAAGCGCCTCAAGCCCTGCAACGATGATGGCCCGGCTGTCGAGAGCATGGTCTTTCAGACCTATCAGGAGGAGGCCGACTGGATAGCCGGGAAGATCAACGAGCTGGTCGAGGCGAACGCGTGCGCGCTCAGCAGCATCGCCATTCTGGTTCGAAGAAACAGCGATGCCGACCCGTTCCTGCGGGCGCTGAACATGAAGGGGATTCCGTGGAATTTCAGCGGCGCCAGGGGCCTGTACGACCGCGAGGAGATACGGCTGGCGATCTCATTTCTCCGGCTGCTGGCCGACCCTCACGATTCCCTCAGCCTCTTTCATCTGGCCGGCTCCGATATTTATGGGATACCGGCGGCGGATCTGACCCTCTGTAACGCCCACGCGCATCGGAAGCATCGCAGCCTCTATGAGGTACTGCTCGATCTGACAAGACAACCAGACGCTCTACCCGAGCTGTCCGGTGTTTCGTCTGAGGGGATCGCGGCCGCTACAGCCCTCTTGGACGACCTGTACCGCTATCTCGGCAAAGCAGCCAGAGAAGTAACCGGCCGCATTCTGTATGAGTTTCTGATGGACCAACCGGGCTACGCCAAGCGACTGCTTCAATCCAACTCTCCCCGCGATCATCAACAGGTCGGGAATCTGGCCGCATTCTTCGGACTGGTTCAGCGGTTTGGGGAGGCGGCGCCCCAGGACCGCGTAGCCGGTTTCGTTCCGTATCTGACGATGCTGATCGAGGCAGGACAAGACCCGCCTGTCGCCGAAGCAGAACCAGTGGAAGGAACGGTTGCCGTCCTCACGCTCCACAAGGCCAAGGGGCTCGAGTTTGAGGCGGTGTTTCTCGCGGGCTTGGTCGAGAAGCGGTTCCCCTCGGTCGATCGGAAGGATGCGATCCAGCTCCCCGATGAGCTGATCAAGGAAACGCTGCCGTCCGGCGACTTTCATCTACAAGAGGAACGACGCCTGTTCTACGTCGGGATAACCCGCGCCAAGCGATACCTTTTTCTTACGCGGGCGAAGGATTACGGGACCAAGCGGGAGTGGAAACGTAGCCGGTTTCTGGCGGAAACACTGGCGCTGCCGAAAGAGGATGAGGAGCGCCCCTGGCGAGGGACGCCCGAGGCGGCCATCGGTCGAGGCGCGCCGCCTCCCCAGATCGACATCGACCCCGTGGGCCGCGCCGACGCGCCACTCAACCTCTCCCACTACCAGATCGATGACTACCTGACCTGCCCCCTGAAATACAAATACGTCCATATCCTGCGGGTACCGGTGCTCAGGGAGCATACGATCGTCTATGGCGCTGCACTGCATCGGGCTGTTCAGGCATATAATAATCGCCGGCTTCAGGAGCAGACGATATCGCTTGAAAACCTGATCGAAACCTTCGAAGCCCACTGGGTCAATGAGGGCTTCATCTCCCGGGAGCATGAAGAGGCGCGGCTACAGGAGGGCAGAGACGCCCTCACCCGATTCCATGCCTTTGCCGGGGTAAGGCAACCGCCGACGGCTGTCGAGAAACGGTTCCGGTTTGAGGTCGGCAACGATATCGTCACCGGTTTTTTGGATCGTGTGGACGAGCGCGAAGGGGAGTTGGTGATCATCGATTATAAGTCGTCGTCGGTCCGGGACCAGAAAGCCGCAGATAAAGAGGCGCGGGAGAGCCAGCAACTCTCCCTGTATGCGCTGGCCTACCGGGAGTCCGCCGGCCGGGTGCCGGACCGGGTAGAGCTGCACTTTCTGACCCCTGGCGGTGTGATCATTGGGCAGGCGGTCAAAAAGGAAAAAGATCTCGAGCAGGCGGCCCAGCGGGTTCGGGAGGCTGCAACCGGGATCCGGACAGGCCTCTTTCAGGCGACGCCGGGTCAGTGGATCTGCAGCTTCTGCGCCTTCAGGACCATCTGTCCCGCTACCGTATGGATCGGGGAGCGCCAGGGATGAGGATCGGTATCGATCTCGATGATGTTCTGGCTGATTCACTGCCGCATTACCTGCAGGCCTTTAATGAACGCTTCGGTGTCGAGGTCGAGCTTGCGGACGCGGCCTGGCGAATCGCCGACCGGTTTCCCCATATCCCACGGCAGGAAGCCGATGACTTTTTTACGGAACTGATCGAGGACGGCTTCTTCTCATCCCGTCCCCTCTTTCCCGGCGCCAAGGAGGCGGTGGAAGCGTTAGCCGGCGTCGGCCATGATCTGTACATCATCACCGGCCGGACTCCGCGAGACGAGCGGATCACGATGGACTGGCTGACGCGCGTGGGCGTACGGTCTTACTTCGAGGCGGTCGTGCACAGGACGCGCGACCCGGTGGAACGCCACAAAACGGATGTCGCATCAGGATTGGCGCTCGGTCTTTTCATCGAGGATGAGCTTGCAGTGGCCCTCGCCGTAGCGGACACGACCATCCCGGTCCTGCTGTTCGACCACCCGTGGAATCAGGGTCCGCTTCCTGACAACGTGCGTCGAATCGGGTCATGGCATGAGGCGCTGACGCGGATTGCCGACCTGAACGGTAATGGGGAGCATCGATAGCTCGCCATCCGCTTGCCTCTCATGTTCTACTATGGTAGCGTACATTTATCGATAAATGGATCGAGCGTTGAGCCCCGCACGATGGAGCGCACTTCGATCATCGGTGGAAGGGAGACTGGGTGGCTCGAGCAGAGGGTGATATGGACGGCAGCACAGGTGACGCGACGAGCACGATTGGTCCGCTCCTGCAGGGAGCCAGGACGGCAAAGGGCCTCACAATCGAAGCGGCTGCGGCCGGCAGCAAGGTTCCCCTCTCCTTCGTTCGCCTGATGGAGCAGGAGCAGTTCCACCTTGTTCCAGATTCTCTATACCTCACTCGATTTCTGACGGAATACGCCGCCTTTCTTGGCCTTGATCCCAAGCAGCTCTTGGCGCAGTTGAAGGAGCAGGTGAACGCGGCCAGGGTGAGCGGGCTGTCGCATCCGATATCATCAATAGGAATAGGCTCGCAGATCGATCTCCGTCGCCTACTCGTCTACTTGGTGCCCGCCGCCGTTGCGATCCCCCTGATCTTCATCGGACTCTCGCTCCTCTCCGGGCGATCGCCAGTGCCGCCGCTAGAGTCTCAGCAGACGGCCGTACCAACCCCGGAGGCCGGCACCGCAACACCACCGGGTCCCCACGCTACCGCTATGGGCTCGGGGCAGCCAGAAGGGGTGAGCCCGGCCAGCCCACCCACTGGCCCTCCGGTAAGGGCGCCTGAGAGCCCGCCTTCCCGCTATGCGCTAAAGGCTGAGGCGAAACAGACGACCTGGCTTGGGGTTTCGGCGGACGGGGCGCCTCGAAGAGGGGTCTTGTTGTATCCGGGCGAGACTTCACAGTGGTTGGCGAACAATGGATTTGTGGTCACCATCGGTAACTCCGAAGGGGTGGCGCTTTCGCTGAATGGCAGGCCGATTTCGTTGAAGGGGGAGCGGGGTCGGGTGATCAGGAACCTTGTCCTACCTGGGGACGGCGGATCGCCTATCGCGGGGCAGTAAGGTGGGGATCGGGACGAATCCAGGCATCGCCCACGATAGTGGAGATTTCGTCAGTCGGCGTTTGAAGATCGGGATCGTCCTGAATCTCTTGTTTGCCCTGGCCGAGTTGGTAGCAGGCCTGACTGCTGGGAGTCTCGCCCTCGTAGGCGATGCGTGGCATAACTTTAGCGACGTCATCGGACTGGCCATTTCATGGATTGCGCTTCGGCAGGTGGAGCGTCCAGCCAACGAACGAAAGACCTTCGGCTATCATCGGGCCAGTATCCTGGCCGCCCTCGGCAATGGGATCTCGCTGATCGGCATCACCCTGTGGCTGTTCTATGTGGCCATCAATCGGCTGGGATCCCCGGTTGTGCCGCAGGCACCCGTCATGATGGCGGTAGCAGGAATCGGATTTCTGATAAATATGGGGGTCGCCCTGTCGCTTCGGCGAGGGACCCGGGATCTCAACATCCGAAGCGCCTTTCTGCACCTGCTGAGCGACGGGTTCGTGTCGCTTGGCGTTGTGGCGGCTGGGGTTATCATACTGTTCAGCGGCTGGAGCCTGATTGATCCGCTCCTGAGTTGTGTAATCGGGCTGTTGGTTCTGGCCGGCTGCTGGGATATCGTGGCAGAGACAGTGAATGTGTTGATGGAGGGCGTTCCGCGCGGGATCCAGATGGATCGCCTCTTACGAGCTGTACGTAGCTTCCCGGAGGTCAAGGATGTGCATGACCTGCATGTCTGGAGCCTCAGCTCTCATGTCTATGCCATGAGTTGCCACGTCCAGGTGGCTGATCTCCAGACCAGCCAGGGCAATCGGCTGCTCGACCGGATCAGCCATATGCTGAAGGAGCGCTTTGGCATTGCTCACACCACCTTCCAACTTGAAGCCGAGGCGTGTACGCTTGAGCAGACCTGTGCCCTTAATTCGAAGGAACCTGCAAACGTTCTTCAGTCCCGTTAAGGCAGGTTCGCTCACTTTTTTGGAAGGGTATCAGCCCATGAAGGAGATTCCGTCGTTGTGACGGGCCATCTGCCGGCCGGCATCAGGGCGTTTGCTGTAACGACTCGTCCACCCAAGCAAGGTAGTCGGCGGACCCGGCGAGAATGGGTAGCGCGACCACTTCCGGCACAGAGTAGGAGTGCAACCCTTTTACAATCTCAATGATCGAAGAGAGGAGATCGCGTCGGCTTTTTACCAACATGAGTACCTCCTCTTGACGTTCGACCGCCCCCTGCCACCAAAAGAGAGAGTACACCCCAGCCGAAATGTTGACACAGGCTGCCAGCCGCGATTCGACCAGCGCCTTGCCAATCACCTCAGCCTCCTGCCTGGAGCTTGCTGTAATGAGGACGACAATATGGGTAGGTGTCGACTCCATTTCCCTTCCTCCGGCTGAGAACGTATCCCGATCATTCCGCCTTAATATTCAATAGATTATCGCAACACTAACTCATGCGGTACGGTGAGTCAAGGAGTTTTCCAACTAGGCCGGCTCAGAAAAGGTCGGTACATATCTAAAATAATTCTTTCAATAATACTTGACAGCGATGGACTAATGTTATAACTTGCCGTGTGAGATGAGAATCGTTGCGAGAATAGTGAGAAGTAAATTTAATCTTTGTTAAATTGGCAATAACAATTTCTTATCAGGAGGACAAGAAGTGCCAAAAGTTCTCGGTATCGACCTCGGAACCACCAATTCAGTAATGGCCATTATGGAGGCTGGAGATCCGGTAGTTGTCCCCAATGCCGAGGGCGGTCGATTGACCCCGTCGGTTGTGGCATTCTCGAAAGAGGGGGAGCGACTGGTAGGTCAGGTCGCCAAGCGGCAGGCAACCACCAATCCCGAAAATACGATCTTTTCAATCAAACGCTTCATGGGTCGCCGCCATGATGAGGTTAGCCAGGAAATCAAGCTGGTGCCGTACAAGGTAGCTCGAGCCGGTAATGGCGATGCCTGGGTTGAGGTAAGAGGGAAGGGCTATTCTCCACCGGAGATCTCCGCCATGATCCTCCAGAAGATGAAGACGGATGCCGAGGCCTATCTCGGGGAGAAGATCACGCAGGCGGTGATCACGGTTCCCGCCTATTTTAACGACTCGCAGCGCCAGGCCACCAAGGACGCCGGCAAGATCGCCGGCCTCGAGGTGCTTCGAATCGTGAATGAGCCGACGGCGGCGTCGCTGGCCTACGGCCTGGACAAGAAAAAGGACGAAAAGATCGCCGTTTACGACTTGGGGGGCGGGACATTCGACATTTCGATCCTCGAGTTGGGCGAAGGCGTCTTTGAAGTCAAATCCACCAACGGCGATACCCACCTGGGAGGCGACGACTTCGATGAGCGGATCATCTCGTGGCTGGTGGAAGAGTTCAAAAAGGACCAGGGGATCGACCTGCGGAAGGACCGAATGGCGCTTCAGCGGCTGAAAGAGGCTGGGGAAAAGGCCAAATGTGAGCTGAGCACGGTGCTGGAGACCGAGATCAACCTTCCATTCATCACGGCCGACGCCTCCGGCCCGAAGCACCTGAGCATCAAGCTCACGAGGGCGAAGCTCGAGCAATTGGTCGAGGACCTGATCCAACGGTCCGTCGGGCCCTGCCGGCAGGCCCTAAAGGACGCCGGTCTCGATCCTCGCGACATCGATGAGGTCGTGCTTGTTGGCGGCCAGACCCGAATGCCGAAGGTCCAGCAACTTGTGCGGGAGCTCTTTGAGAAGGAGCCGCATAAGGGGGTCAATCCCGATGAGGTGGTCGCGGTCGGCGCAGCTATTCAGGCCGGCGTGTTGGTGGGCGACGTCAAAGACGTGGTCCTCCTGGATGTGACGCCGCTTTCCCTCGGAATTGAGACCTTGGGCGGGGTCATGACTCGGCTGATCGAGCGGAACACCACCATCCCGACCCGTAAGAGCGAACTCTTCACGACGGCGGCCGATAGCCAGACCAGCGTAGAGATCCATGTCCTGCAGGGGGAGCGGCAACTGGCCAGGGACAGCCGGACGCTGGGTCGTTTCCACCTGGTGGGGATCCCGCCGGCGCCGCGCGGCATTCCGCAAATCGAGGTAGCCTTCGACATCGACGCTAATGGAATCCTCAACGTTGCCGCCAAGGACCTTGCCACCAGCAAGGAGCAGAAGATTACAATCACTGCCAGCTCCGGACTCACCAAAGATGAGATCGAGCGAATGGTCAAAGAGTCCGACCGGTGCGCCGAGGAAGATAAGAAGCGGCGCGAGGAGATCGAGGTCCGGAACCAGCTCGACAGTCTGTGCTACCAGACAGAGAAGATGCTGAGCGAGAATCGCGAAAAACTCCCGATCTCCGAGTTGGGCACGCTGGAAACCGCCATCAACGCGGCCAAGGATGCCCTGAAGGGCGAAGAGGTGGGAAAGCAACGCGAGGCGCTTGATCAGTTGACCAAAGCCTCCCACCGACTTGCTGAGCTGCTCTATCAGCAGGCTCAGAGCAAGCAGCAGACTGCCCCTGGTGGACAGGCTCAGAGTGAGCCATCCCAGGGAGCACCGGAAGGCGGGGTGGTCGATGCCGAGTTCGAGGACCTTGGCGGTAAAAGCGATAAGAAATGACAGCAGGAAGGGAGGTGACGCAGATGGCGATCGTTCGATGGGATCCATTCCGCGACGTCATGACGCTTCAGGAACGGATGAATCGCCTGTTCGATCAGGCGCTGTCCCGGACCCGTACGGATGATGAGGAGGGGCTCACGACCTCCATGTGGTCGCCCGCCGTGGATATCTTCGAGACCCCTGACAGTATCGTCATGAAGGCGGAGCTGCCCGGGGTGAGCCGGGACCACATTGACATCCAAGTGCGGGACAATACCCTGACGCTGAAAGGCGAGCGGAAGTTCGAGCGTGAGGTCAAAGAGGAAAATTACCTCAGGATCGAACGCTCATACGGGGCGTTTCAGCGCGCCTTCAACCTGCCCACCGTCGTCCAGCAGGACAAGATCAAGGCAGTGTTCAAGGACGGCGTGCTGGAAGTCACCATGCCGAAAGCGGAAGAGGCTAAACCCAAGCAAGTGAAAATCGACGTGAAGTAATAGGGCGTGAAAGGTAACTACAGGGTAGATAGCAACTGTCTTGGTTGTCAAGAGCTACGCGCAATATTTATGGTCCACGGGGTCTGATGTTTGAGCATCGCATTCAGAATGGTCAGCAGCTTCCGCATACAGGCGGTCAAGGCGACCTTCTTCGCTTTCCCGGCTGC
>JAGWQH010000038.1 GCA_028870115.1 Candidatus Methylomirabilota bacterium | reverse complement strand
TCGGCGCCGAGGCCCTCGGCGCCGAGAATGTCTGGGCCCTCCTGATGCCGTACCGAACCAGCAGTCCGGGGAGTCGGGAGCACGCCGAACTGGTGGTGAAGCAACTCGGCATCCAATCCGATGTCATCGACATTACGCCGATGGTGGATGCCTACTTCGAACGGTTCCCCGAATCGGATCACGTTCGCCGCGGCAACAAAATGGCCCGCGAGCGGATGACCATCCTCTTCGACCATTCAGCCAAGCTCAAGGCGCTGGTCCTCGGGACCAGCAATAAGACGGAACTGTTGCTGGGGTACGGCACGCTGTATGGCGATATGGCCAGCGCCATCAATCCACTGGGCGACCTGTACAAGACACATGTTCGGCAACTGGCGCGCCACATGGGCATTCCTGAGGCCATCATCCAAAAGGCACCCAGCGGCGACCTCTGGGTTGGGCAGACCGACGAGACAGAGCTTGGCTTTACCTACGAGGAGGTTGATCGGGTCCTCTATCTGATGGTAGACCGCCGTTACGAAATCCCTGAGATCATCGCGGCCGGATTCGACGAGCGATTCGTCAGAGCCGTTCTCGCGAAGGTCCAGGCCTCCCAGTACAAGCGACGCCTTCCCCTCATCGCCAAGATCTCCGCTCGCACGATCGACCGCGAGTTCCGCTATCCCCGCGACTGGGGCAAGTAGTAACACCGTTACCGAGTCGCCACGCGTAGAGCCTAGGCGGGTATTTCGAAACGGGGACTGACCCCAGGAGGGGCCGCCTACGTAAAAAACAACACCCCCCAGCACAACCTGACCGTTGTGCTGGGGGGTGTTGGAATAAGGTTGGACTTCTCTATGCCGTTAGACTAGAACGCCTCGTCTCCGGCTGCCCACGCTTCTCTCTCCTTCGCTTTCTCCTTGTCGTAGATGGTCCATTCGCCTTCCTCAACGACAGTGGCCTCGCGGACCATCCGCCCTGCCCTCGACAGAATGAAATAGGCTAGAGGCAATACACCGCCAAAGAGGAAGATCGCCCCACCAACCGTGCGCATCCACGTCAAGGTGATCCACACGTTATCCGTTACGTGCGCCTGCGCTCGAGCAGCCCAGAGGCCTTGCTTGAAGACGGTCGAAACCTGATACAGGCCAACCGGGAACAGATCCAACATCATCATCAGCACCAGGCCGACCTGCAGCGACCAGAACACGCCCTTGATCAGCTTTTCATTCCAGG
>JAGWQH010000037.1 GCA_028870115.1 Candidatus Methylomirabilota bacterium | reverse complement strand
GTCGCGAAGGAGCGCGCCGCCGTTGGCGTGAGGATTGGCCCCCATCCGGCGCTCACCCGTCGGCGCCAGTTCCGCCAGTTCGGAGATGAGCCTGCCCTGCTGATCGAAGAGCTCCTGCGGTTTATAGCTTTTCATCCACCGCTCGAGCATCTTCAGATGCTTGGGGTGCGTGGCCAGTTCCGACAGCGGGACCTGGTGAGATCGAAATGAGCCTTCCGTCGGCAGGCCATCCACCTCCTTGGGCCCCGTCCAGCCTTTGGGCGTGCGAAAGATGAGCATGGGCCACCGCGGGCGCTTCCTGAATCCTTTCGCGCGAGCCTCGCCCTGGATGGCCCGGATCTCGGTGACGATCTGATCCAGCGTCCCGGCCATGCGCTGGTGCACCTTCTCAGGATGGTCCCCTTCCACGACATACGGTGTGTACCCGTAGCCCCGAAAGAGCTGGTCCAGTTCCTCATGACTGATGCGCGCCAGCACCGTGGGGTTGGCGATCTTGTAGCCGTTCAGGTGGAGGATCGGGAGCACTGCGCCGTCATGAACCGGATTCAGGAATTTGTTTGAGTGCCAACTGGTGGCCAGCGGGCCCGTCTCCGCCTCGCCATCGCCGACCACGCAGGCGATCAGCAGGTCGGGATTGTCGAACGCGGCGCCGTACGCATGCGCCAGCGCGTAGCCCAGTTCGCCGCCTTCATGGATGGACCCGGGTGTTTCCGGCGCCACATGGCTGGGGATGCCGCCGGGAAAGGAAAACTGCGTGAACAGGCGTCTCATGCCCTGCTCGTCCTGGGAGACATTCGGGTACTGCTCGCTGTAGGTCCCTTCCAGATAGGTGTTGGCGACCAGCCCGGGGCCTCCGTGCCCGGGCCCGATGACATAGATCATGTTCAGGTCATACTTTTTGATGATCCGGTTGAGATGCACATAGATGAAGTTCAACCCCGGCGTGGTGCCCCAGTGGCCGAGCAGCCGTGGCTTCACATGCTCCAGCTTCAAGGGTTTCTGCAGCAGCGGATTGTCATACAGGTAAATTTGGCCAACCGACAAGTAGTTGGCCGCCCGCCAGTAGGCGTTCATCTTTCGCAGCATATCCGGGGACAGAGGTTTGTGCATACCGGTGCTCCTTTACGTTCAGCTCTTCCACTCCCGCTTAATCTTCTCCGCACAGAATGCGACGCAAGGTCTTGGCGATCATCAGTTCTTCATTCGTTCGGATCACACGGACAGTAGCCGGACTTGCGTCAGTGGAAATCACGGGCGCGTGTGCTGCATTGCGGGCCGCATCCAGCTCCACACCAAGAAACTCGAGCCCGGCGCAAATGCGCTCCCGCACCTCCGGTGCGTTTTCGCCGATCCCGCCCGCGAATACCAGCGTGTCCAGGCCACTCAGCACGGCGGCAAACGCGCCGATCCACTTCTTGACTTGGTAGCAAAACAATGCAACTGCCTCAGCGGCGCGGGTATCGGTCGCCTGGCGGTCAAGCAGGTCCCGCATATCGAAGCTGATCTCAGAAACCCCAAGCAACCCCGACTGATGGTTGACCAGATCGTGAAACGCCTTCGCTGTCATTTGCCCGGTGCGCATCAGGTACCATACCAGGCCAGGGTCCAGATCCCCCGAGCGCGTTCCCATGGGCAACCCAGCCGTCGGAGTGAACCCCATGCTCGTCTCGATGCTTTTGCCGCCGAGGACAGCCGCCAGGCTCGCCCCATTCCCGAGATGGGCCAGGATCACGCGACCGCAGGCCGCTTCCACGCCGGCGACACGAGCGAGCTCCTCCATGAGATAGGCGTAAGAAAGGCCATGGAAACCATACCGCTGGACCCCCATTGCATCAAAGCGCCTGGGGATAGCCAGAATCCTGGCGACACGCGGCATGGTCCGGTGAAACGTTGTGTCGAAGCATGCCACCTGGGCCAGATCGGGATACCGCTGGCGAACGATCTCAATCAATTCGACCTCGGCGGGCAGGTGTTCCGGATCATATGGGCTTATGCGGCGCAACTCATCGAGCAGTTCCTGTGTGACTCGTTGGGGTTCGCTGTATTTCGCGCCGCCGTGGACTACTCGGTGACCCACGGCTCTCACCGAGGCGAACCCGATCCGCTGTTCAAGCCAATCGATCAGAATATCCCCCGCCGAGCGGTGATCGAGGGCTTCGACGCTAAGGCTGTTCTGCTCATGGCGAGTCCTATCCGTAAAACTCAGGAGCGTTCCGGAAACGCCGATTCGGTCCATCTTTCCGGACAGCAGGGGTTCCGCAGCCTGGTCTGTGGAATAGAGCGCGAACTTGATGCTTGACGAGCCGCCGTTGATCGTCAGCACGCACGCAGCCGGGTCCCTGGCGTGAGACCGGCTCGTCGCCTCTGTCGCGGATGCCGTGGAGTCTCTCTTCGCGCTTCCTGGACCAGCCTGCGCATTCGCACACTCCACCATGTGATCATTCCCTAAGACTCTGTATGTGGGGCGCGGTCGGCGCGCGGGGTCGCCGCTCATGCGAACCTCTTGCTCAGCACTGGCTCCTCACCCGCCAGGCGCGCGATTTCGATTCGGGCGAGGTCCCGGAGCCTCAAGATGTCTTGCCACCCGCTGCCTTGAGGCAGGATCGGCGCGCCGATCGAGAGCGTGATGGGACCCCGCTTAGGCAGCCACGTGCCGTCCGGCAGAAACGTTCGGGTCCCCCTCAGGCCGATGGGAATAACAGGACATCCTGCTTCAGCAGCCGCCTTGAACGCCCCGGGTCGAAACGGCAGCAGCCCAGGCGACCGAAAGAAGGTGCCCTCCGGGAAGAAGAGAAAGGAGGTACCGCCGCGAAGGAGAGCCGTGGTACGTGCAGCGGCCGCTGCACGCTTGGCAGGATCGACCCGCTCGACGGTCGGGTAGCCTGCTCTCCGAATGATCGTCCCGATGAATGGATAGGAGACGAGCCCGGCCTTGGCGACGAAGCGAAACTCCACGGGAAGGGCCGCGAGAAGGATGCCCGGGTCGACGTAACTGCCGTGGTTCACGGCGAGGACCACCGGGGCCGGTCCGTGGAGATGCTCGATCCCCTCGACCCGTACGGCGCAGCCCGAGAGCGCCAGCACCAGGCGACAGTAGCCCTTCGCGAGTCGGTTCGCAGGGTGTCCACACGGCGCAATACGCAGGAGCGCCCAGAGGACCGGCAGAGGCGCGATCACCAGCCCCCAGATGTATGCGCCGTAGGCCAGCGCTGCAAGCCGGCGGCCGAACCGTCGAAGTCTGGCGCCAGTAACCTGGAGATGCAGCCGCACCCACTGCATCGTGAGTGATGGGCGCCGACGCTCGACTTGGCCCCGCAGGTAGGTCTCACGCGTGGCGCTCCGCCGGATCTTGCCGCTCGACGTCTTGAGGATGGCCCCGGGCTGGGTGATTACGAGCGCGTCGGGCGGGAGACCGATAACCGTGACCATCTGGTCGAGTACCGCCGTTCGGATCTCCTCGAGTCGCTCCGGCGCTGTTTCCCGGCTCTCCGCAATGATGACGAGTCGTTCTGTGCCGGCTTCCGGATCGGCGATCCCAAAGGCGGCTACACACCCCTTTCGAATGCCGGAGACGTCTCCGACGACCTCCTCCACCTCCTGAGGGTACAGGTTGCGACCGGCTTTGATGACGATGTCTTTCTGCCGACCCGTAATGAACAGCTCCCCCTCGGCCCAATAGCCGAGATCACCGGAGTCCAGCCACCCGTCGTGCAGGATAGCCTGCGTCGCTTCAGGATTCCGAAAGTAGCCGCTCATGACTGAGGACCCGCGGAATTCGATGCGGCCTTCGATCCGTTCGGCGACGGGGCGACCAGCCCCATCCACGATGCGGACCTCATGTCCCGGCAGGGGGTGTCCGCATGAGACAAAGCGGAGCGGCGGCCGGTCCTCAGGTAGAGCGGGGCGTGCTTGGTGGACGCGCTGAAAAGATTCCCGTGCCACCCGATCGATCCGGGGCGGGTAGCCGAGTGGCGGGACCGTCAGGGACACGGCGCACTCGGCCAGGCCATAGACCGGGCACATCGTCTCTGCCTTGAAGCCGTACGGAGCAAACCGTCGAGTGAAGCGCTCGATTGTCTCAGGACTGACGGACTCAGAGCCGTTGAAGGCTAACCGCCATGAGCTCAGGTCCAGGCCCTCAAGCTCGGCCTCGCTCACCTTTCGGACGCAGAGGTCAAAGGCAAAGTTCGGTGCGGCCGATAGGGTCGCGTGGTGACCGTGAATGGCCCAGAGCCATCGCGCCGGTCTGGCGAGAAAGGCGAGCGGCGACAGGATGGCGATCGGGATCCCGAAGTAGAGCGAGGTGAGCCAGGACCCGATCAACCCCATATCGTGGTAGAGCGGCAGCCAGCTGACGCCGACGTCGGTCGGACTGATGGCAATCGCCTCGCCGATGGCCCGGATATTTGCCAGGATGTTCGCATGCGAGAGGCGCACGCCCTTCGGATCGCCCGTACTGCCGGATGTATACTGGACGAGCGCGGTGTCGTCGCTGAGCCGGCGGGGAGCCGACATCCCCGCCTCCGGCAGCGAAAGGCGCTCGACCGTAGTGACCTCTTCCAGGGAGGGCACGCGGCCCCGCAACAGTCTCGCCACACGCTCGACCTCCCCAAAGGTGATGAGGAGGCGGGCCTCGGCGTTGTGAAGAATCCGAACCTGACGCCTCGCGTATTCCTCGAGACGATCAAGCCGAAACGGCGGATAGATCGGAACAGGCACGGCCCCCGCGAGCAGCGCGCCGAAGAACGCCTCGAAGAAGGCCGCCTCCGTCCTGAGCATGAGCGCCACCGAGTGTCCCGGGCCGATCCCCTGCTGGCGCAGTCCCGCCGCGACCGCCACTGCCTGATTCCAGAGCGCCCCATAGCGGATCGGCGTTTCGGTTCCATCGTCTCGACGGAGGAAGACATGCGTCCGTTCGGGGTGAGCCTCCGCGTGCCAGCGGAGGACCTCTACGAGCGTTCGGGCGTCCGAAGGGGCGGCCACACCGGGACTGATGGGAGGCCGGGTTTCGTGGACGATCTCCGGTTTCGTGGGCGCGGCGGCCCGGATCGCCTCGGCGAGGTCATGCGGGCTTTCGGCCTCGGCCATCACGGTATCTGGCAACATGACGCCAAAGGCCTCCTCGAGCCGCACGAGCAGCTCGACGCGTTCAAGGCTGCCGATGCTGAGATCGCGGTCGAGCGCGCTCTGGAGGGTCACGGGCCCACGGAACGCCGGGCCGCCGAGTTCGGCAACGAGCTCCTCGACGATCGTGAGCACTCGATGCTCGATGGCATTATATGCGGCTGGTGTGGCAGGCGCGGGATCCACCTTGCATCCTGTACGGAACGGTTACCTCAACGCTTCAATAAATTGTATCGGATCGACCAATGCTCCGCCGATCCTGAGCGCAAGATGTAGGTGGGGTGAGTTACTATTTCCGGTGCTTCCGACTCGTCCGATCACCTCGCCTTTCTTGACCTCATCCCCAACCTTTACAAGAAATGCCGACTGGTGCAGGTACGAAGAAAAGATCCCCAGACCGTGGTCGATCACCGTGATATTGCCTTCCAATAGATAATCATGGCCGAGGTACGCGACCTTCCCGGATGCGATGGCCCGGATCGAAAAGCCCTGGGGGGCTTGAAAATCGGTTCCCCGGTGAAACCGAAACCAGTCCTGGGCTGGATTCATCCGGATCTGGCCGAAAGGAGTTGTCATCAATCCGGTGTGATCAGTCTTTTCAATCGGATAGATCGTTCCGTCCTGCCAGAGTGGTAAAGACGAGGATGTGTGAAGCGCGTCAGCCATTTCCTTTTTTTCTCTGGCAATCCTTTCGAGATTGGCTTGGCTGAAGACGCGTGTGTTCCATTGCGAACTGACGCTCTTCACGAATTCCCCTTGTTTGACGATCAGCAGTTTGGTGGATAATGCTCGCTTGGTAGCCGCTTCATACACCGTCATCCGATATTCACCAGGTTGCTGGTACAAATCGACCGCGATAATTCCGTACAGAGTATCCTCCTTGCTGAATATCGGGATGGTCGAAGGCGTACTGCCGGTTTCTATCACACCCTGCACGTCTGACACCTTCGCGCTGTCGGCCAGCTTGATGACCCGCACGTCTCCTTGACGGAGCGTCAGCGTCTCCAGAGGCTCCGCGTGAGCCATCGGCTCAAAGGTCATGCAAGCCAGCAGGGCTACGGCAATAGTGATCAATCGTTTCATGGCATCGGACCCATCTCCAGGTGCTGCGGGGGAGTGGGCGGCAGTTTCCAGACAATCTCAGGGTGCTTGGTGGTCACATGTAGCTTGTTGGCTAATTCGATACCCTGCAGGTAGCACTTTTCGAACTCGACGAAGTTCTGGGCCTGGATCTGCAGCGCGAGGGGGTCAAGGATCGTCTTGGCGTAGCTCTCGAGCATCGCTTTGTACTTTGGCCGCGTCGTGTTGGCTTTCTTGAACAGACTTCGCAGGCCATTGAGCTGGTAAGCGGCCAGCGCCCAATTGCCGCCCTTGGCGGCGTAATAGCAGATCCAGTAGCGTTCACTCATCAGCGGCATCAACTGACCCAGCCCGGGTTGCAGTTCGGCAATCTGATCAAGGGTCAGCTCCCCGTGTTTCGTGCGTCCAACGATCGGCTCTTCGTCTGCCACGGCGACCTCCTGTGATATACGTAGCGAGCAGTGACACTCACAACTCCAAGTATCTGATCTTTTGCTCCATTTCGCAACCCGCTTCTGAATCAGGGGGAAGAGGCGGGCGGAGTCCCGTCGAGGCGCTCCGAATGCACCTAGATCGTCTGCAGCACTAACAGGATAAGGCTGACAGCCGCTAAAGTCTTTGCCGCCGAGCAGCAGGTTACGGCGATCCTTGACAAGTCCTTGAAATGGCGAGAGAATCCCCGCAACCAGGTACTTCGACTTCATGCGAAAGAGGCCGAATCGAGCGATGATCAACGAGCAGACTCTGCAGCAAGTCGTCCAACGCAAGGACGCTTTATGCCGCTCAACAATCCCAAATCAGCCACGCCTGAAGCGCAGGCGCTACTGAAGGCGGCACAACGGAATTGGAAGACCGTTGAGGTGCTGGTACGAGATCCCGACTCGCCAGTCCCCAGCGTGTGTTTTCACGCGCACCAGTATGTGGGGAAAATAATCCAGGTGGTACTGGCCTCGTTCCCTCTGGCGTCGGTTTTGGCCATGGTCTGGCTATACCTGTGACGCCCGGGGAGTTGCTGCGCGAAGAATTCTTGACCCCGATGGGTCTCACGCAATTTCGGTATCTCCGCACTCATGAGGAGAAAAGCGCTTTTGGATTTCAGTAGCAACATCATGAACCGGAGGGAAAACACCTATGGGACCAGCTCTGCGGCTTGACAAGATGACGGTCCGCGATAAGCTCCAAGCACTGGAGGAGATTTGGGATGACCTGTGCCGATCCGCAAAGATGATTCCGTCACCCTCATGGCACGCGGATGTGTTGCGTGCGCGAGAGAAACGGATTCGGCAGGGTACGTCCCGGTTCACAGAGTGGACTGAAGCCAAACAGAAGATCAGACGCCGAACTAGATGAAAGTCGAGATTCTGGATGAGGCTCAAGAGGATCTTCTCGATGGCTATCGATTCTACGAATGCCAGAGCGGAGGACTGGGTGACTACTTCCTTGACTCCCTGTTCTCCGATATCGACTCCCTCCAGATCTACGCCGGCATCCACTCAGTCCATTTCGGCTATCACCGGTTTCTCTCCAAACGATTTCCCTTCGCCATTTACTATCGCGTGGTCCGTATCGTTTTGACAACACAAAAGGAACCTACCTTGATAAAGCAAAAAGGACCCCCCATGTTCAGTGGTAGTCGGACCTGCGGGAAGTGTGGGAAAGCCAGCGGCTTTTCCAAGCTGCGGTAGGAATCCACGCTTTGTGCGGATCTCCACCGCTGGTCCCGATGAGATCGTCATGGTGCGAGGGGTGTACTGGAAATCAAAGGCCGCGTTCCAGAATCTGGCCGAATGATACCGGCAGCTTCCGGTTTCCAAACTATGTAGACAGGTCTGACTATTTGTCGTTGGGCCTCCGGACTTGAGGATCTGTAAGGAATGACAGCCATGGAATCCTTCGGATTCAACTGGATCGCCAACTTCATCTGGGGGATTGCGGACGACGTCCTCCGGGACCTCTATGTGCGCGGCAAGTACCGCGACGTGATCCTGCCCATGACGGTCCTGCGTCGTCTCGACGCGGTGCTCGAGCCGACCAAGCAGGCCGTCCTCGACAGGAAGGTCTCGCTCGATAAGGCAGGCATCGTTCACCAGGACCAGGCCCTTCGGCAGGCCGCCGGTCAGGCCTTCTACAACACGTCCAAGTTCACCCTGCGCGACCTGCGCGCCCGCGCAAGCCAGCAGCAGCTTAAAGCCGACTTCGAGGCCTACCTCGACGGCTTCTCGCCCAACGTGCAGGGGATCCTGGACAACTTCGAGTTCCGCAACCAGATCCCGCGCCTCTCCAAGGCCGACGTACTCGGGACGTTGATCGAGAAGTTCCTCGACCCGGCCATCAACCTCAGCCCCAATCCGGTCCTGAATGGCGACGGCTCCATGAAGCACCCCGGCCTCGACAATCATGCGATGGGTACCATCTTCGAAGAGTTGGTACGCTGCTTCAATGAGGAAAATAACGAGGAGGCCGGCGAACACTGGACGCCGCGCGACGCCGTCAGGCTCATGGCGAGGCTTATCTTTCTGCCTATCGCCGACCGTATCACATCAGGTACCTACCTGCTCTACGACGGCACGTGCGGGACAGCCGGCATGCTGACCGTCGCCGAAGAGACCGTGCAGGAACTCGCCGCGGCCCACAACATACAGGTGACCACCCACCTCTACGGCCAGGAGATCAATGCCGAGACCTACGCGATCGCCAAGGCAGACCTGCTGCTCAAGGGCGAAGGCGATGCAGCGGACAACATCGTCGGCGGCCCGGAGCACTCGACGCTTTCTAACGACGCGTTCCCGTCGCTCGAGTTCGACTTCATGCTCTCCAACCCGCCTTACGGCAAGAGCTGGAAGAGCGACCTTGAACGGATGGGCGGAAAGGACGGCATCAAAGACCCGCGCTTCGTCATCGAACATGCGGGCGATCCGGAGTACTCCCTCATCACCCGCTCGAGCGACGGCCAGATGCTCTTTTTGGCCAATATGCTGTCGAAGATGAAGCACGGCACCACGCTCGGCAGTCGCCTCGCGGAGGTACACAACGGCAGTTCGCTCTTCACCGGAGACGCCGGACAGGGTGAGAGCAATATCCGCCGCTGGATCATCGAGAACGATTGGCTGGAGGCCATCATCGCCCTGCCGCTCAACATGTTCTACAACACCGGCATCGCTACCTACATCTGGGTACTTACCAACCGCAAGCCGGCGCACCGGAAGGGTAAGGTGCAGCTTATCGACGCGACGGCGTGGTTCAAGCCGCTACGCAAGAACCTCGGCAAGAAGAATTGTGAGCTGTCGGAAGAGGACATCCAGCGGATCTGTGACACTTTTCTTCAGTTCGAGGAGTCCGAGCAGTCGAAGATCTTCCCGAACGAAGCCTTCGGCTATTGGAAGGTGACGGTGGAGCGACCCCTGCGGCTGAAAGGTATCGACCCGAACCGCGCCTATACGCCGAAGGAGGTCAAGGCGCTCGTAGGGGCACGGCATGCCGTGCCCCTACAACATGCCGTGCCCGCCGCCGCGCGTTCGGACGACGCGCCGCCGGTCATTAAGAAGATCCACAAAAAGGGTACGGCCCCCGACCCCCTCCGCGGGCTGTTTCCGACCACTATCGACGGTAAGCCGTGTGTGGTCGGGTACGAGCCCGATAGCGAGTTGCGCGATACCGAGCAGGTACTGCTTCTGGAAGAGGGTGGCATCGAGTCCTTCCTGCGCCGCGAGGTGCTGCCCCACGCTCCTGATGCCTGGTTTGTGCCAGACAGCGTCAAGACCGGCTACGAGATCAGCTTCACCCGGTACTTCTACAAGCCGCAGCCGCTGCGCACGCTGGAGGCGATCCGCGCCGACATCCTTGCGCTGGTGCAAGAGACCGAAGGGTTGCTCAGTGAGATCATCGAGGGGAGCAAGCCATGAAGGCAGGCTACGGTGCAAATAAGCACCATCGCCGTTCGTTTCGCCTACACGGATTTGATTACACCCGGGAAGGCGCATATTTTGTGACGGCTTGCACGCAGGATCGGACGTGTCTGTTCGGCGACATGGTCAAAGGGGAGGTGCGCTTGAACGACGCGGGGCAAATTGTTGCCGACGAATGGGCAAGGACCGCGGAAGTACGGCATGAAATCGAATTGGATGCGTTCGTCATCATGCCCAACCATCTTCATGCCATTGTATGGATTGTGGATGGTAGGGGCGACCGGCCGGTCGCCCCTACACCGGTCGTCACCACCCTGGCCGGCCCACGGCCAAAATCCATCGGGGCATTGATGGCGGGATTCAAATCGGCCGTGACCAAACGCATCAACCAACAACGCCGCACATCCGGTGTGCCCGTGTGGCAACGCAATTATTTCGAACATATCATTCGGGATGACGCCGCTCTGAACTGCATCCGACAGTACATCACAGAAAACCCGGCGCGTTGGGCTGAGGACCCCGAAAACCCCGTAAACGCGGGGGCGACGCCTGTAGGGGCGACCGGCCGGTCGCCCCTACATCCGGACAGAAAGCACCCGTGATCGCCAACCTCAAGCCCTATCCCGCCTACAAGGACTCCGGCGTGCCGTGGCTGGGGGAGGTCCCGGAGCATTGGGAGGTGCGGCGGGGCAAATGGCTATTCCACCATCGGAAGCAGATCAACGGGGGTCGCGCCAGCTCGAACGTGCTTTCTCTGACTCTGCGTGGAGTCGTGAACAACAACCCTGACAATCCTGAAGGCTTGGTCCCGAAGGACTACGCGACGTATCAGCTGTTTCGCAAGGGTGATCTCGTCTTCAAGCTAATCGACTTGGAGAACCTCCGAACCAGCAGGGTAGGACTGGTGCACGAAGACGGGATCATGAGTTCAGCATACGTTCGGCTAATCCCGCAGTCGGTTGGAGAGATACGATTCTTTTTCCAGCAGTACTTTGATCTCTATCAGCGTGGGATCTACAACCAGCTTGGAGCCGGAGTTCGCTCGACGCTCGGTCCAAGCGATCTTCTTGATCTGAGTGTGGTCGTGCCGCCCCTCCCTGAACAAGCCGCCATTGTCCGCTTCCTCGACTACGCCGACCGGCGGATCCGGCGCTATATCCGCGCCAAGCAGAAGCTGATCAAGCTGCTGGAGGAGCAGAAGCAGGCCATCATCCACCGCGCCGTCACCCGCGGCCTCCCTTCGACAGGCTCAGGGCAGGCTACCTCCAACGTCCGCCTCAAGCCTTCCGGCGTGAAGTGGCTGGGCGACATTCCGGAGCATTGGGAGGTGGACAGGGCAAAGCATCTATTCCGCGAGGTAGATGATCGGTCCGCGACAGGAACGGAGGTGCTGCTATCGCTGCGTATGCACCAAGGACTCGTGCCTCACAACGAGGTATCAACGATTCCGATCACTCCCCAAGCTTTGATTGGCTTTAAGAAGGTCGAACCCGGGCAGATCGTCATGAACCGCATGCGGGCCGCAATTGGTATGTTCGGTATTGCAAATCAACTGGGACTCGTTAGTCCCGATTACGCGGTTTTTGAGCCGATCGCAAACGTTGACGCTGCGTACTTCTTGCGGCTGTTCGAAACTCCGGCCGCTGGTACTGTCTTTCGCGTCGAGTGCAAAGGGCTTGGGACTGGGTCCTCTGGCTTCATGCGGCTATACACGGATAGATTCGGCATGATCAAGCTGCCCATACCGCCTCAAGAGGAACAGAGGCGCATCGTCCGGGGTATCGCTGCTAGTACACAGGAGATTGAACGCGCTGAGGAGCGCACCCACCGCGAAATCTCCCTCCTTCGCGAATACCGCACCCGCCTGATCGCCGACGTGGTCATGGGCAAGCTCGATGTGCGCGAGGCAGCGGCCCGCCTACCGGCCGAAGCCGAGGAGGTCGACGATGTAGGGGCACGGCATGCCCCGTGCCCCTACCCGAGATCGACGCCAGCACCGACGCCGAGGAAGACGCGACCGACGACCTCGACGCTGTTCCCGAGGAGGTCGAGGCATGACAACCGACACCAGCGAGCGCGGACTCGAGCGGCTGATCTGCACGGCGCTGACCGGTGCGCCATGTGATCCGATCTCCGGACCGGCCGGCGCGGTGCATGAGCGACCGGCGACCTACGGCGCCGGCTGGATCTGCGGTGATCGAGACGACTATGACCGTGAGTACTGTGCAGACCTGGCGCAGCTCTCGGCCTTTCTGCGGGAGACGCAGCCCATGGCGGCCGAGGCGCTCGACCTCGGCCACCTGCCTGCCGCGCCCGGCACGGCGCAGGCAAGCGACAGTCCCACGCGGCGCAAGTTCCTGGCACGTCTCCAGGGCGAGATCAGCAAGCGCGGCACCATTGACGTGCTGCGCCACGGAATCAAGCACGGGCCACATCAGCTCGACCTCTTCTACGGTACGCCATCTCCGGGCAATGCCAAGGCCAAGGCGCGCTACGCTGCCAACCGCTTCAGCGTCACCCGGCAGCTCAAGTACAGCCGCGACGCGACACAACTTGCGCTCGACCTGGGCCTCTTCATCAACGGTCTACCCATCGCCACCTTCGAGTTGAAGAACAGCCTAACTAAACAGACCGTCGAGGATGCCGTCCAGCAGTACAAGCGCGACCGTGACCCGCGCGAACGGCTCTTCGAGTTCGGGCGTTGCGTGGTGCACTTCGCCGTGGACGACCACGAGGTTCGCTTCTGCACGTACCTGAAAGGCAAGGGCTCGTGGTTCCTGCCGTTCAATCTCGGATGGAATGACGGGGCGGGCAATCCGCCCAACCCGAACGGGCTCAAAACCGACTACCTGTGGAAACGTCTCCTCACTCGCGACGGCCTGACCGACATCCTCGAGAACTATGCCCAGGTCGTCGAGACCAAGGACGAGAAGACCGGCCGGAAGAAGGCGGTGCAAATCTGGCCGCGCTTCCACCAGCTCGATGTGGTCCGCAAGCTCCTGGCCGACGTCGGGCGGCACGGCGCGGGCAAGCGCTATCTGATCCAGCACTCGGCGGGGAGCGGCAAGTCGAACTCGATCGTCTGGCTGGCCCACCAGTTGATCGGCCTGAAAAAAGACGAGGCGGCAATATTCGACTCGATCATCGTCGTGACCGACCGGCGCATCCTTGACCAGCAGATCAAAGACACCATCAAGCAGTTCGCCCAGGTGGGGGCGACCGTGGGGCACGCCGAGCACTCCGGCGACCTGCGCACGTTTATCGAGAGCGGCAAGAAGATCATCATCTCCACCGTGCAAAAGTTTCCCTTCATTCTCGACGAGATCGGGAGCGAGCACCGCGGGCGCACGTTTGCAATCATCATCGACGAGGCCCACTCCAGCCAGGGCGGGCGCACATCGGCGGCGGTAAGTCTGGCGCTCTCGGCAGCCGGAGCGGAAGAGGACGACGAGACCGTTGAGGATACGATCAACCGCATCATGGAGGCCCGGAAGCTCCTCCAGAACGCCGGCTATTTTGCGTTTACGGCCACTCCCAAGAACAAGACGCTCGAGATCTTTGGCGAGCCCTACGACGTTAGTGGCGTTACCAAACACCGACCCTTCCACAGCTACACCATGAAGCAGGCGATCCAGGAGGGCTTCATCCTGGACGTGCTCAAGAGTTATACGCCGGTTGACAGTTATTACAAGCTCGTGAAGACGGTGCCCGGCGACCCGGAGTTCGATGTTAAGAAGGCGCGGAAGAAGCTTCGCCGCTATGTGGAGTCGCACGACCACGCCATTCGGCTCAAGGCCGAGATCATCGTGGACCACTTTCACGAGCAGGTGATCGGGCTCGGCAAGATCGGTGGACAGGCGCGGGCGATGGTGGTCACGAGCGGCATCGAGCGCGCGATCCAGTACTACCACGCGATGCGGGAGTACCTGACCGAGCGCAAGAGCCCGTATCGGACCATCGTGGCTTTCTCGGGCGAGCACGACTATGGTGGGGCAAAGGTGAGCGAGGCATCGCTCAACGGCTTTCCGAGCAACAAGATCGCCGACAAGATCCAGGAGGAGCCGTACCGCTTCCTCGTGTGCGCGGACAAGTTCCAGACCGGCTACGACGAGCCGCTGCTGCACACGATGTACGTGGACAAACTGCTGTCGGGCATCAAGGCGGTGCAGACCCTCTCGCGTCTCAATCGTGCACAGCCGCAGAAACACGATACCTTCGTCCTCGATTTCATGAACGACGCCGACACCATCCAGGAGGCGTTCGCGGACTACTACCGGACGACGATCCTGAGCGAGGAGACGGACCCCAACAAGGTGCACGATCTGAAGGCCTCCCTGGACGGCTACCAGGTCTACTCGCAGGCCCAGATCGACCAGCTCGTGGAACTCTATCTCGGTGGGGCCGATCGCGACCGACTCGATCCGATCCTCGATGCCTGCGTCGCGATCTATAGGACCCAGCTCGACGAAGACGGGCAGGTCGACTTCAAGGGCAAGGCGAAGGCCTTCACGCGCACCTACGGCTTCCTCGCCTCGATCCTGCCCTACACCAACGCGGGGTGGGAGAAGCTGTCGATCTTCCTGAACTTCCTGGTGCCCAAGTTGCCCGCGCCGAAGGAGGAGGACCTGTCGAAGGGCATTCTCGAGGCCATCGACATGGACAGCTACCGGGTGGAAAAGCATGCGGCCATGAAGATCCAACTGCCGGACCAGGATGCGGAAATCGGGGCGGTGCCGACCAGTGGAGGTGGCGGAAAGCCTGAACCGGAGCTCGATCGCCTCTCGAACATCTTGAAGAGTTTCAACGACCAGTTCGGCAACATCCCCTGGACCGATACCGACCGGGTGCATCGCCTGATTACGGAAGAGATTCCATCCAAGGTGTCGGCCGACAGCGCCTATCGGAACGCTAGGAAGAACTCAGACAAGCAGAACGCCCGCATCGAGCACGATAAGGCGCTCGTGCGCGTGATGACCGCCGTGCTCAAGGACGACACGGAGCTATACAGGCTGTTCAGCGACAACGAGGGGTTCCGAAGGTGGCTGACGGACACGGTGTTCGTGCTGACGTATGAAGCGGCGGAACGGGCGGCCTAACAGCCAATGGCGTTGGCCGTCGCCCCCAGCGTCGGCAGGACGGGACGCTGGCTATTGGGCGCCACTCGGGAGTGGCTCAGCGCAAGCTGACGGATGATGCGCGAACCTGCGACCTGGCATTCCGCAGTATCCTGTATCTACAGTACCCTCGGAGAAACTCCGACCCCATCGGAAGAATTACCACTCCTCAAGTAGACCTCTCGCCGAGCAGACCTTCGCTTACAATCGTTATGTCCTCTATTTATAGATAGTTACAAAGCTCGTCTCCCAGTTTCCTGCCGGCCATTACTGGCACGTGATTTGCGTGCATCTCAAGCCGTAAGGTCGACTACAAATCGAGAGTTGATTGATGACTGTTCATGTGATCATTTGTTCTAATCGTTCGGAGCTGGTGAAAGCCGCCTCCCGGGTATTCGACGGTGCAGGATTCAGGCTCACGGTCTGCGAGTGCGGCCTGCAAGCGCTGGCGGCGGCCGAGGTTGTCGATGCCGATCTTCTGATCCTGGATCTGGAGACGTCGGGGCTTGACTGTCTCCTGATGCTCGCGGCCATCAAGGAGCTCGCCCCTGCGCTACCGATCGTAGCGGTTTCGACGAGACCCCAGATAGATGCGCGAGCCGTCTCCCACAAGGGAGTATCGTACGTCACGCTTCCCTCCGGGTCCACTGGTGCAGTGGAGGAGCTCTTGGCCGGATTAACGCAGACAGGGCGGGCCAAGTGTGTATCCGATTTAACGTCAACATAGCGATGGGGGATCGTTCATGAGCTCTCTCTTTCAGAGGGATCTCGCAAAGCTGGAGTGACAAAATGAGGAGTTCATCTCAGCCCTATATGTACCGTCATTGGAGGCGGAGCAAGGCCGTTGCTGATCCACGAGGTGGGATGAAAGAACAAGCGGCCCAGGAGGGTCAGATGGTCAGCATTATCGAATACTCCGCGGAGAAGAAGGCCAGGAACAGTTATCCTCATAAGATTATCTCTCCTCTCATTCCGAGCCGGTGTTGCCAGGCCCGTATGAATCGGATCGGGGCGATACAGGTGGAGGGCGACAACAAGTTTTACTATAAGCGCTGTTCGCGTTGCGGCTTCACGGTCCGAGAGTTCGTGTCAACTATCGACATTGATCGGCTGCCGAGCGTAGGGACGTCGGACTGGGATCGTACGGAAAGCTGGCTTGATCGGATCCAGAGAGAGGCTCAAGTCGATATAGCCGCCTAACCGTGAACTTAAGGGAGAAGGGGCAAAAAGAAGCGAAATGGTCACAGAACGGGCGGTACTTGAGGCGCTTGCCAAGATCCAGGATCCGGATCTCCATCGCGATATCGTCTCGCTTGGTTTCGTCAGAGACGTGCAGATCGATGGCGGGAAGGTGAGATTTGCCATCGAGTTGACGACCCCCGCATGCCCGGTCAGAAAGCAGATGGAAGAGGGCGCCAGGCAGGTCGTAGCCGCCCTCCCGGGTGTGGAGCAGGTAGAGGTGACCATGACCTCCCGTGTCACCACCTCCCGCGAGCCCCAATCATCGTACCTGCCTGGGGTGCTGAACACAGTGGCTGTGGCCAGCGGCAAAGGGGGGGTCGGCAAATCGACAGTGGCGGCGAACCTGGCCGTCGCCCTGATGCGGACTGGCGCCAGGGTCGGGCTCATGGATGCGGACGTCTACGGTCCGTGCATTCCCAAGCTCATGGGCGGTGGTGGCTCGTTGCAGCAGACGGAAGCCGGGAAGATGATTCCACCCCTGATGCATGGTGTGAAGATCATGTCTATGGGGTTCTTCCTGCCGAAGAATGAGGCGGTGGTCTGGCGAGGCCCCATGCTGCACAAGATGGTCCAGGAATTCCTGGGCCACGTCGAGTGGGGGGAGTTGGATTACCTGGTGATCGATCTGCCGCC
This sequence comes from Candidatus Methylomirabilota bacterium, assembly GCA_028870115.1. Lineage (NCBI taxonomy): Bacteria > Methylomirabilota (SeqCode) > Candidatus Methylomirabilota bacterium. Next base: position 1,455 of record JAGWQH010000037.1, on the reverse strand, counting down.
AGGGACGGGCGACATCCAACTGAGCCTGTGCCAAACGATTCCGCTTACGGGCGCCGTCATCGTCTCCACCCCTCAGGATGTGGCGCTGGAGGTCGCTTCCAAGGCCATCCTGATGTTCGAAAAGCTCAAGACTCCGATCCTGGGGATTGTCGAGAATATGAGCTACTATGCCTGCTCGCAGTGCGGCCACCGCGAGGAGATCTTCGGGCATGGCGGGGCGAAGGCGGCAAGCGAGAAGGCCGGGATCCCGTTCCTGGGCGAGATTCCGCTTGATTCGTACATCCGCCAGAGCAGCGACGAGGGAAGGCCCGTGGCCATGGAGCCGACTGACTCGCCCGTTGCGCGGGCCTTTCATGAGGTTGCAGGCTGTCTGGCCGCCAGGATCAGCATCGTCAATGCGGCTGCCGGTGCGCCACAAAGGCCACCGATAGTGATAATGCGGTAGGGCGCGATGCGGAAAATGTATGGAAAAAAGAGACTGTTGACGCTAATATTAACTGTTACGGGCGGGAGGGTCAGTCGGTCCCAAGTAACAGGACCGGTGAACGGGCCTCCTGTTGCGTGAGGTTGAAAAAGTGCGGAAGAAGGAGAGATCGTGAGCAGTAAGTCAAAGATGATTGAGGCCCTGGCTAACCAGGAGTATAAGTACGGGTTTGTGACGGAGATCGAGGAGGAAGCTGTTCCTCACGGATTGAACGAGGAGGTCATTCGTCTTATCTCCGCCAAGAAAAATGAGCCCGACTGGATGCTGCAGTGGCGTCTGAAGGCCTACCGGCATTGGGCGAAGCTGGAAAAGTCAGAGGCGGAGCCGAAGTGGGCCAACGTCACATATCCACCTATCGACTACCAGGGCATCCGGTACTATGCGGCGCCTAAGCGGCAGACGGAGGGACCCAAGAGCCTCAATGAGGTCGATCCGAAGCTGCTGGAGACGTTCGAGAAGCTGGGCATCCCTTTGGCGGAGCGGAAGCGGCTCAGCGGCATCGCGGTCGATGCGGTGTTTGACAGCGTCTCGGTGGCCACGACGTTTAAGGAGAAACTCGGCGAGATGGGGATCATCTTCTGCTCCTTTTCCGAGGCGGTGCAGAACCACCCGGACCTGGTCAGGAAGTACCTCGGATCGGTGGTGCCCTACACTGATAACTTCTTTGCCACGCTGAACTCCGCCGTCTTCAGCGACGGGTCGTTCTGCTATATCCCGAAAGGCGTACGCTGCCCGATGGAGCTTTCGACCTACTTCCGGATCAACGCCGCCGAGACGGGCCAGTTCGAGCGGACCCTGATCATCGCCGATGAAGGGGCCTATGTGAGCTACCTGGAAGGGTGCACCGCCCCGATGCGGGACGTGAACCAGTTGCACGCGGCGGTCGTGGAGCTGATCGCCCACGACGACGCCCAGATCAAGTACTCGACGGTCCAGAACTGGTATCCGGGCGATAAGGAGGGCAAGGGCGG
>JAGWQH010000036.1 GCA_028870115.1 Candidatus Methylomirabilota bacterium | reverse complement strand
CGCCTGACCTTCCCCATTCTGCTCGACCCCGATATGAAGGTTACTCGTAAGTTCCACGTCATCGGGCTTCCCGTCTCGGTCCTGATCGATCGCCAAGGCATCGTTCGCGCCAAGGAGATCGGATACCATGACTGGACTACCAAGGCTTCGCGGACACAGGTTGAGAAGCTCTTGTAGGGGCGAATAATTATTCGCCCCTACGCACCCCGCACTTCTCTTAAGCATCACCCGCATTGTTCTGCTCAGAAGATAATCACGTCTTCTCCATCACTCTCCTCATTTGCACACACACGTCCGCTAGTCGTTCGCCTTCAATCCTGGTGGCATAACATCGCGTTTTTTCGGCGTTTCGCTCCTTCTCACGCTCCGCGTCGTATCGGTGGCGTTACCGACAATCCGCCGTTACCGGAAGCTGGCTCGCTTCTTGCGAGCGTATCAATTCAACTCGGTCATCGAAGACTTTCAAGACAGTCGCATCCAAAGAGGGGAGGGGTCGATGGGCATGCGGAAGTTGAAGCATCTGACGGTAACCAGATTAGTGATGGGTGGAGTGCTCCTCCTCACTGCCGTAATTGCTGCGCCTGCGGCACGGGCAGAGGATGACAAGGATCGACAGATCAGGGAGTTGAGGGAGCTGGTCGAACGACTGGGCCAACGACTTAACCAACTCGAAAACCAGGTCGGTACGAAGAAAGAAGTTGCCGCCGCCACTGCGCCGGGAGCGCCTGCCGCGCCGGCAGAAACCACTCAGAGCCTCGGCGATCGGATCAAGATTCTGGAGGAGGCCCTCAAGACTACCCCCATCTTGTCCACAATGAAAGACTGGCAGTTCGGCGGGCATGTTGCCGTTTCCTATAACTACAACTTCAGAGATCCCAAATCCCAGAACAACACCCTCAGACTCTTCGACGACAAGGCCAATCAGTTCGACGTGAACCAGGCAGAAATGTATGTCGAAAAACCGACCAGCGAGGCTTCACCCATCGGCTTTGGCCTTGATTTACTCCTTGGAAGGGACGCGAAGAAGGTTCATTCCCTGGGTCTCGGCATCAGCAGCAGTGAAGATCCTACGAAGACGGAGCCCTTTGACCTGACACAGGCTTACGTCACCTACAAAGTGCCATTTGGAAAAGGCATCGACCTGAAAGGCGGAAAGTTTGTCACCCTCCACGGCGCCGAGGTGATCCGCCGAACGGGTAACTTCAATATCTCCCGTTCACTGGCCTTCTCCTTCGCCATCCCCTTCACCCACACCGGTCTTATGGCGACGTATCCATTTACTGACTGGCTTTCGTTCACCGGCGGCATCGTAAACGGCTGGGATAACACCGACGACAACAACAGAGGCAAATCGTTTCATGGCGCAGCGACCGTCACCCCGCCCTTCCTGAAGGACTTGACACTGACCCTTGGTGGGACATGGGGGGCTGAGCAAGTCTCTAATGCGTTCGACCTTAAACGTGACATTAATCGCAATGGGCCAAAGCGTGGACTTATCGATTTCATCGCCACCTATAAGCCGATCGCGCCGCTCACGCTCACGCTCAACTATGACTACGGACGGCAGGAGGAAGCGTTCTTCGATAACGGCGATACCGCAGTCTGGCATGCGGTGGCGGCCTATGCCGTCTACGATTTTACCGACAGGATTTCGGTTGGCGTGCGGGGTGAGTACTTCAGAGATCAGGACGGCTTCCGGCTCCCCAATGCAACGCCGGGTAAACAACTGGAGGTCTGGGAAACGACGCTGACCGGCAGATATAAGCTGTTCGATCACGTCTTCGCCAGCGTTGAGTATCGCCATGACCAGGCCAGACACAACCAACAGATATTTGACCGACACGACGGAACACAAAATACCGACTCCCAAAACACGATTCAGGGTGAGCTGATCTACCAGTTCTAGATGCAACGGGACGTCGCTTCCGGAAGCGCGGCGCAGCACAACGCTGCAGAAGCGCCGAGAGGCGCGGAGCAGCCAACGGAAAGGAGCAGCAGATGGCTGAACAGAGTACGGGTACCTCAGGGGTCAAGCCGACACTTGGACTGACCGGTGCCACCGTGAACGCGATGGCACTGATCGCGCCGGGCGCATTCCTCTGGATTACATATCAGTTACAAGCCTCGGCGACTGCGCCGGATGGGAGCTCGGTCTCCGCCGACATCTGGGCTGGAATCGGCGCCGCGCTGATTCTCGCCTTCCTCACGGCTATTTCGTACGCGGAGCTGGCTCGGCTCTATCCCGAGGCCGGATTCGGGAGTTGCTATTACTTCGCGGAAAAGGCATTCCTGGACCGCGAATCTACGACACACCACAAGTGGGCGCGTCTCGCGAAGATCGTCACGGGATGGGCCGCTCATCTGTTTTACTGGGTCTATCCCGGCGTAATGGTAGCCATGATGGCGACCCTGCTCGGCTACATCTACACCGCTTTTACTGGCGCCACCCTATCGACGACTGCATTAGTGGTCATTGCTGTGATGTTCGCGTTCGTGACGGGAGCCATCGCCCACCGCGGCATCACCGGGTCAACAACGACCGCGATCGCGATCAATGTCCTCCAGTTGACGACACTGGTGCTGTTCAGCGCGCTGGCGATCTATTATCGGTTGACAAATCCGCAGGGCGCCGCGCAGTGGGCCTTCTCTGGGGGGTGGGACGTAGTTCGGCCGCACTCGCTGACCGGAGTGCTCGTCCAGTCAACACTGGCCATTCTCATCCTGGTCGGGTTCGAGAGCTGCACCGCGCTGGCCGCGGAGACGAAGAACCCGCGTCGCAATATCCCCCGAGCGGTAATCATCTCGCTCGTCATCCAAGGGCTCTGCGCCTACCTCTTCGAGTACTTTGCCGCCGGCTACATGATCAACGAGAAGCTCACCGCGACCGACGGTACAGGCGCTGCAGCGAAAACCGTCACCGGGATGGCGGCGGCCGGAGTGTCGAGCGCCCCGATCGGCGATCTGGCAATCACCGTCGGTAACAGCGTGCTCGGCGGCATCGGATTCGGTCTGATGATCTCCATCGCGGTCACCGTCGCGATCGCCATCCTCGGCACCACGCTGAGCTGTCTGAATACGGCCGTACGCATCAGTTATGCCATGGCGCAGGACCGAGAGATGCCGGAGATTCTCGGGATCTTACACGGTCGGTTCGCCACTCCTCATCGTGCGCTCTGGGTCCTCGTCGTTGTCTCGTGCGTCATCGCAGCGGTGGGCGTGCAGTCGGTCGTAGGGCTGACGGGAATCGCGCTGGCGTCCAACTTCGGCACCTTCATTCTCTATGCGCTTACATGCCTCTGGGCGATGATCGCGTTTCCTGGCCGCAGGGAATATAGCTTTGTCAAGCACGGCGTCGTCCCAGTGCTCGGCCTGCTGGCGAACATCGCGATGCTGGTGGCGATTCCCTATCTGTACCTTATCGGCAACGCCGACGCCAAGAAAGAGGCATATATCTGCTTCGCCATTGCCGGCGCTTGGGCAGTCGTCAGTGCGATATATGTCGTCGCAACAAGTCGCCGCACGGGCCGCGCCCTGATCGTTCGGCCGGCGCGGGTATCGTAAGTCAGGAAAAAGCAGATTAGGCCACTGGAGTCAATGTGTATTGTACGGCCCTCAAGTAGAGTGTGGGTAATCTTTGCGATCATGGAATGCCAGAGCTACAGTTCTTTCATCTGACCGATACCGGTTGCGTTCGTGAAGAGAACGAAGACGCGGTGGGCGCCTGGCCCTGCGAAGATGGGCTCCTGTTCGCTGTCGCCGACGGGCTGGGTGGTTACGAAGGCGGACAACTGGCGAGTTCCCTCGCGCTTGAGGTACTCTCCAAAGAGATGGCGCACGCCTCGGCCTCGCGGCCCGTTCAGAAGCGTCTTCACCAGGCCGTCCAGCGGGCTAACCTCGAGATCTGCACCAAGGCGATGACGGTCCCGGAGCTACGACGTATGGGAACGACCCTCACCGCCAGCGCCGTCGTTGGCAATACGCTGGTCACGGCCCACGTCGGCGACTGCCGTCTCTATCTCATGCGCGCTGGGACCTGTACGCAACTGACGAAGGACCATACTCGCATCTGGGAGCAAGTCGAGTATGGACTCCTTTCTCGGGAAGATGCCCGAACGCACCCCCAGCGCCACGTGCTGAGCCGATGCCTCGGCCACAATGTCATCCCAGGGATCGATCTTCTTCAGAGACCGATCCAGTCCGGGGATATCCTCCTGCAGTGCAGCGATGGAGTGTATACATCGCTGCCGGAATCGGAGGTGATGAATATACTCCTCAAGCACCCTGCAGAGCCTGCCTGTCGAACGATCATCCAGCGGGCGCGTGAAGCGGGGGGGCACGACAATCTCAGCGTTCAAGTGGTCTCAGTGCTTTCCTGCCCGCCGACTCCCCCGCGTCGTTGGTGGCAACTCGGCGCTTGACCTCCTCATCGCTCGCGTGCCACGCTTGACGCCTCTACCGATGTGGCGTAGCATCTCGATTTGTGAACGACCTCACACCTCCTCAACAGCTCGACCAGTATCAACTCCTCGACGTCATGGCACACAGTGGCATGGCAACTATATTTCGCGCCCGTGATCTCGAGAGCGGACTGATTGTGGCACTCAAAGTCCCCCATCCCGAGTACCAGGGGGATCTCGTCTTCCATGAACGTTTTTTGCGCGAAGAGCGGATCGGACAACGTCTCGATCATCCCGCCATCGTCAAGGTGCTACAACCCCACGAAAAGAGCCGCTTGTATCTTGTCATGGAGTATGTCGAAGGGGAGTTGCTGAGCACGCAACTCAGCCGAGAACGGCGTCTCCCGGTCGAGAAATCCATAGGCCTGGCAATACAGATTGCCGATGCCCTTATTTATCTACACGCGCAGCATGTCGTACACCGCGATCTGAAGCCGGCAAACATCATGATCCAGCCGGACGGCAAGATCAAGCTCATGGATTTTGGCATTGCGATCGATGCCACCGGTCGTAAGATGACGTGGTCCGGACTATCGCAGACAATGGGCACGCCGAGTTACATGGCACCCGAGCAGGCGAAAGGTCACCGGGGCGACGTGCGAGGCGACATCTACAGTCTCGGTGTCATTCTCTATGAAATGCTCACCGGAGAGGTCCCGTTTCGGGCAGACAACGTGTATGCTGAGATACGAGCGAAATTGGAGGACGATCCCATCCCGCCGCGCCGCCTGCGGCCCGAACTGTCGCCCGAGATCGAGGAGATTATTCTCCACGCACTCGAGCGCAATCCCAACGATCGCTTCGCCGACGCGCTTGAGTTTCGCGAGGCGCTAGCCCACCCGAAAAGCGTCGTGACGACGACCCGCGCAGCCCGTCTCCGCCGCAGACGGAGGCTGCCGCGCGGGGTGCGCGTGCTGCTCACGGTGGGCGTCTGCATAGCGGCTTATGTGCTTATGATGTGGGCCTTCGCGCAGCTCAGCGTCTGGATGTTGCAGAAGTGATCGAGCGGTCCACGTCGCGCCTAACAGATGAACACCCATCCCATTTTGTTGCCTCCGTATCGTGCAACCGGCTCCGTCAACGGCATCTGCGATAGGGCGGTCATTGCGTCATAACCCCCTAATTTATCAAGCCACAACGTTCTTGAGCCTGCCGCCTGAATAGTTGGCATTGTAATTGCGCAGTCCTCCAGATAAAAGGTTACCCGAAGCGGGGTAGTTTCGGAACGTAACGATGCTGGTTCCCTATGGGGAGGCGGTAATGGGCAGCCTTTTATCTCCTTTATCGTTACTACTCAATGAGTGTGATCGCGAGATGCTAGCCAAAAAGCATGTGCTGATCGTTGACGACAGCCCCAGATCGCGAGCAACCCTCGATAGTGCGCTCAAGCGGCTTGGATTCGAGGTCGCCGGTGAGGGGGCCAGCGGGGTCGAAGCCATGCGTCTGGCCCAAGAGCTGAAACCGGATGTACTGTTCCTGGCGGTGGGTCTCCCGGATATGGATGGCCTATCAGTGGCTGCTCATATCCTGGAGACCCTGCCGCTTCCGATTCTCATTCTGAGCAGTCACCTTGACCCTGAGTTGATCCAGCGCGCTAAGGAGGCTGGCGTGATGGCGTATCTGCTGAAACCGCTTCGCGAGGACGAGTTGCTGCCGGCGATCGAACTGGCCATCTCCCGGTTCGAAGAGTTCAATGCCCTCAGGAAAGAGAATGCGGACTTAAAGCGCACTCTGGAGGACCGGAAGATGATCGAACGCGCAAAAGGCATTCTGATGGAACGGGAACGGATCTCCGAACAGCAGGCGTTTGCGCGGATTCAAAAAACCAGCATGAATACGCGGCGGTCGATGGCCGAAATCGCTCAAGCCATCTTGCTCAGCGAAGCGGTCGCCGGCAGGACGTAGTACAGAGCCAGTGGCTGGAGTCCAGTGGGTAATGGGAATAACGGTCAGCCGGTTCACCTACCGCGTACGCAAATACGAAGTCACGCTGAAGCGCCTCTGACGCTCCATCGAGAGTCCTTACCCTCGTCGCGCCCCACCGTTCCCCATGTCGCTCCGCTCCTGAACATCATTCAAATCCTCGACTCTCTTCCGCTTGACGACAGCAAGGAATCCTTGTATCCTTACTTTGAGAGGAGCGGTGTATGCTAGCAAAGAAAACATCCAAGAATCAGATCACACTCCCGAAGGCCATCGTCAAGCAACTGCCAGAGGTCGAGTATTTCGAGGTCTCGCTCAGGAAGGGCGAGGTAGTCCTAAGTCCGGTCGAAGTGAACGTTCCAGGAGAAAAACTTAAGGCAGTGCGGGCTAAGATCAGGGCCTTGGGATTAACCGAAAAGGTTGTTGAACAGGCAATCCACTGGGCGCGAAGTCGTCAGACCTGATGCGCGTTGTCCTGGATACGAATACTCTCATTTCAGCCCTTCTCTTTTCCGGTACCGCTTCTCGACTCGTCCCCGTGTGGCAATCCCGACGCATCACTGTCCTGCTCTCCGGAGCGATCCTCCAGGAGTACCTCCGGGTCCTTACCTACCCTAAGTTCCGCTTAAGCAACCAGGAGGTTAGAGGACTGATCGAAGAAGAGTTATTGCCCTTCGTTGAAACCGTCAGGGTGAGGAAGCGTTTTGCCGTCGTTCAGCGGGATCCTGAAGATAATAAGTTCCTGGAGTGTGCCGTCGCCGGTCAGGCCGAGCATCTCGTAACAGGGGACCAAGACCTCTTGGAGCTAGGGGCTTACCGCGGGATCACCATTCTCACGGTGGGGAACTTCTTGAGCCAGATCGCGCCATAAGAGGCGCTTGATAACAAGACGGAAGCTGAACCATCGTAATCTTCCGGCTGGGCGAGCAAGCGTGGCAGCCCTTTCTGATGCACCGTGTCGAGTAAGTATGAGACGTACTTCGAAACGGGTTGATAGATTGCGTCTCTGGCAAATGAGCTGGCGCCACCTATGGCTACCGATGTTGGTACTCATCGGGGTGCTGTCCTGCATATCCTGTAGTAATAGCGGCGCTGAAAAATACGCACACGGCGAGACCGTTGCCGCCCTCCCCGCTCCATCAGCCCCCGAGGAACTCGTCCGAGTCGCGCGGGTCTACGATGGGGATACCGTTCTTCTCGAAGATGGCCGGACAGTTCGGTATCTGGGCATCAACGCGCCCGAATATCAGGAGCCATTCTATTTGAAGGCCAAACGACTCAACGAATCGCTCGTCTTAGAGCGAGAAATCCGACTGGAGTTTGATCAGGAGAGAACCGACGGTTACGGCCGCATCTTAGCCTATGTCTATGCGGGAGACGAGATGGTCAACGCCAGGTTGGTTCAAGAAGGCTTGGCGCACGCTTTCTTTATAGGGCCCAATCGGAAGCATCACGCCTTGCTTCTTCGACTCCAAGCCGAAGTGAAACAACGCAAGGTCGGTATCTGGTCCGCCAGAGGTCGCGTCAGAGACCTTAAAATCACCACCGTACACCCTGCTGATCCAACTCAGGACAATCAGTATCCCTCCTACGTTCGCATCGCCAATCTCAGCAACGTCACGATCAGGCTGGCCGGCTATGTGCTGTCGGGCGAAAGTGGTCACAGATACCTCTTCCCTGATGTGAGCGTAGAGCCGGGTTACACGGTCATCGTGTCCAGCGGGAGCGGACCGGATGGAGTTAATGCGAGGGGGCAACTGGTCGTCCACTGGTCCACGCAGGGTCCAGTCTGGGAACCGAGTGAGGATACCGCCTTTCTCACGGATCCAAGCGGAAATCTTGTGGATACGTTCCATTATAAGGGCAAGCGGGTCAGGGGACTGTCTTCACGTTCTAAGAGCAAGCCTCCCCTCAGCCAGGGGTCTGGTGAGTAATCTCAGCCCACACAGCCGAGCAGCACAATTCCTTTTTCACCCTTCATTGTGAGTACCCGTAGGGTGCGTGGCAATCTCGGTGCAACAATGCGAGATTGCTTCATTTCGTTCGCAATAACAACTTTCTATCGCCGGTCTTAGGCCGACGTTTTGCATGGACAAGCTCAGCATTGTGAGGTACTCTTAAATGGAGCGTATGAATTTAAATGGAGGATATTGAGCGGATGACAACCCTGACTCAGAAAGTCCAGATCCTTTTGACCGATGAGCAGCACCGAGCGCTTCTCAAACTGGTAACGGCCCGTGGGAAACCCTTAAGCGTCCTCCTGCGGGAGGCGGTCGTGGAAAAGCTCCTCATGGAGGCCCGCCAGGCAGCCAAACGAAAAGCCTTCGAGGAGATCGCCGTTATGTCACTCCCCGTGGCCGGTTGGCCCGAGATGGAGGACGAAATCGAGCGTGACCACGCCGCCAAGCTGCCTGCTGTACCGGTAAGGGATCGGAAGAAGCCGTGAAGTGCTTCCTGGACACCAACATCTTCATGTACGCCGCTGGCCGAGAGCATCCCCTGAAAGCCCCGTGTGTCGCGATCCTCAGGCGGGTAGCCCTCGAGGAGCTGGAGGCCCTGACCAACGCGGAGGTACTTCAGGAGATCCTCTATCGATATAGTGCCATCGGGGAAATGGAACGGGGTCTCCACCTGGCTCAGTTGATCGTAGATCAGGTCGGCGGAGAGATCCTCCCGATAACCCTGGCAGACATGCAGCGTGCCTTCAATCTGGTGGTGCGCTATGGAACAACGATTAAAAGCCGTGATGCGGTCTATGCCGCTACCGCACTGAACCATGGCGTGAAGCACATTGTCAGCGTCGACAGCCACTTTGATGTCATCGAGGAGATCACCCGTGTGGATCCTCGGAAGGTAACTCGGCTGAAGATATGATCACGCGGTCGAGGATGTGCCCGTCACCCTTTACACGAACATATAGCCCTTCCTGAGTACGCCAAGGGTAGCCGCATCCCTCCAGAAGGGCATACCGCGGCATGAGAGGGAATGGATACATGAGTCAAGAGCGGACGTACCCCTATGCCTGAGATTGTAAAGAGACAACTACAGAAACTTGTCGGCATTTGTGATAATCTGATCGCGAATCTGCTGCATCGCCTGCGTAACTGACGGGTTTCATCGCTACAGCCCTCCTCCTTAATTTCGGAGAGCAGCCCACTCAGGTTCTGGAGTATTTTTCAGAGCTGGTGAATCGTCTAATGGCAACGCGTGCGGTGATGCAGCGGAGAGCTTGACAACCGGGGAACCAGTGATGCGCAACGCAGGTCACGCGGCAGCTTTCTGAAAGACCTTGACGGGCACCTCAATCAATCGATCGACCTGGGTTGACTTCGCCAACCGATCGAGCTCTTCCGACACCGCAGCCGTGAAAAACCTTTCGCCGCACTGCCGGCAGACCCCGGTGGGAACGCTCTCGATAATGAAGAGCCTGCCCCCCCAGCGGAACTCAAGATCCACCTCTCGTTCCAACACCTCTCCCCCACAGTAGTAACAGTCTCCATATTGACTGTTCATTCGGATACCCCCTCCCGCCTTCTTGTGCGGGGATCTCTCCACTTCGGTTCCCGCGGAATATAGACCGTGATGATCAGCAACCAATCGCTCTTCGAGCGGCCGCATACCACATGAATTGGCTGACCTTTCGAGAATCCGAGCGCGAGACAGGAGGCACCTCGTGGGTCCTCCGGATAACTCTCAAGGATCTCAGCATCTAGAAGTGCCTCTCGAATCTCAGCGGTCTCTATTGCTTCTTCCTGCCGTTCTTGATGGGCATGGAAGGAAAGGAGAAATTCACGTTGCTCAACCTTCTCACGGATAAACTCGACAGTGATGTCGATGAAGCCCCTCCTTAGCAAACGTTGGCAGTCAGACTATACCATGACCTTTTCAGGAACACCACGCCGATTGTCTGCTCATGTGGTTCAGACACGGCGCAAAAGCCCACGATGACGGCTGAAGGGTTGAGAACCAGCTTAAAGGTGAAGCGGAAGGCTTCACGTGACGTGATGCACCAGCCTGCCGCCGCGAACCCGTGCCGTTCCTGCCAAGCCGTCATACTGGGCATCCGCAAGTCCAACGCCGAGAATTCCGGATGGTGTCCCAGGATTCGCGGAAAGCGGACGCTCAAAACTTGCCCTTATCGGCGATAATCTGATCGCGAATCCGCTGGATCGCCTGTGTAAAGGACCTATTCAGCGCTGTCCCTACGCCGAGGATCGACTGATTGTACATCGTGTACCAGTCGGAGAACTGTGAACGGCCGCTGTACGTGCCGAGCAGGGTGCCATCGAGCCGTCGGATCGAAACCTCCAGATCTACCCCGCCCTCGGTCGACTGCATGGGTACGCCGAGGAGCCAGATCGGATTGATGGGGAGCGTGATCCACCCCGCACTGTTGAGCCCCGCTCGCCCGTAGAACCGTTTGATCTCCCCGGTCATGACGGCATCAGGACGCTCGATATTCTTGCCGACTTCGGCGAAGACGCCATTGGCCAGGAAGTCTGCGATCACGGCGTTGGTGACCTCCGTCCCAAGGTCTCCGACCAGGGAATCAGGTTCCGTGGCTGAGCTTCCTCCGGCGCGTTTGGTCTTGTCTTCGGAGGGAGACCGGTCCACAAAGGTCTCCACCTTCATCTTTGCTGGGATCCTGACCGGGCTGGGGCCCAGGGAGAGCGCCGGCTTATAGGGGATAGAGGTGCATGCACCGAGGGCGGGCACAGATGCAAGGACCAGCACCAACCCGAAGGATTTTCTCATCACAACCTCCCTCTTTGACCTCCACACCGCGCTTCACGAATGGCTTACCACTGAGCTATGCTTCTCCTCCGACGCCCGTCTGAGAATGACACCCCGACCCTAGCCTTCGTCACTCCACTGGGTCGCCGAGGGGAAGACCAATAAGGAGATCGGAACGATCCTCGGCCTCAACCGCCGGACCGTGAGTACGCACCTGGAGCACATCTACGGTAAGCTTGGCGTCCGAACGCGCGCCGCGGCGGTGCGGCTGGTGATGGAGCAGGGGTTGTTGCGTCCCTGATCGCTACCATCCGACTGAAAGTCCGCGCTGAATGCCTGTCTGCCATTCGGTAATTTCTTGACAAACGCACTTCGGGTCTTCTCTTATACACCTGATTATGCTATATTTTGTGTATAGCACAAAGGAGGTATCTCTATGCTCAGAACGAATATCGAACTTGACCAAGAACTCGTAAACGAGGCGATGAAGCTCACCCATCTGAAGACCAAGAAGGAACTTGTCAACTACGCCCTCAAAGAACTCGTGCGTAAGGTCAAGCGAAAGAATCTTCTCTCGCTTGAGGGCAAGGTGAAATGGGAAGGCAACCTCTATGAGATGAGGAAAAGCAGAGTGTGATCCTCGTGGACACCAGTGTATGGGTAGACTTCCTAAGGGGTGAGGATTCTTCCCAACGCCGGCTGTTCCACAGACTCATAGAGGACGAAGCAGATATCTCGATGACCGAGATTATCTTCACGGAGATCCTCCAGGGGATCAAGAATGACGGGGAATTTCAGGCGATAAGGGACTACCTTCTTGAGTTTCCGCTGTATACGCCGAAAGGCATCGAGACCTATCTCCACGCCGCCCGGATTTACAGGAACTGTCGAAAAAAAGTCAAGACCGTGAGGAGGACGATCGATTGCATCATCGCCGCCATATGCATTGAAAACGATCTTACCCTTCTTCATAAAGACAGCGACTTCGACCTCATTCAGGCCTGTACGGGGCTTCAGGTAATTCAGGTGTAAGCACACGATGCAACGGACGGGATAGAACGCCCCCTGCCTGAAGAATGCCTTGACCCCCGCGTCTTGAAGCCGGCTGATGACGAGCCTCAAAAGTATTATGAGGTCCGGGCGATTTCGACGTGGAGAACTTTCAGGTCTTCAGCTTCGGCTGCGCGAAGTAAACGCTCGTCGGCGGCAGCAAATGTGATCTCTTCACCGAGTGCGTTCTTGAGGCTGATGGCGGAGGCCAGATGAATGGCATCGAAACCCTTGAGGGGATGCCGCCGGATCAGATCGCATGCTCGGTAGAGCTCTTTTGTCCCTCGACCTTCACTTCAGGGCCTTTTCAAGGATTTTGCGCAGCTCGGTGCTGGGTTTCGCGAAGCCGAATCGGTCATTGGGGGACACCCCGTACACCATCCCCACCACCTCACGCTTGAGGTTGAGGAGAGGGGCTCCGCTGCAGCCTTGTTCAATACCGTCGGACTGAAAGTCCGCGCTGAATGCCTGTCCGCCATTCAACGACTTTTCGAAAATCCCGACCCGTTTTCTGACGCCCCCGACCGGACCACACACGGTGCCGACAACCGTATCATTCTGGATGAGTTCCGGCCGATCAGGCAGAGTGGCGGCCGGAAGTGATCGCGCGACTTTCTGCAATCGGAGCAGGAGGATATCGGAACTCCCCAGACGCTTTACGATGTCTGCGCTGTATTCCTTGCCAAGGTGCATCACCCGGATATTGCCGCCTTTGTCCAGATGCGCATTGGTAAGCACATACCCTCGAGGGTCCGCAATAAATCCGTGCGCAAAACTTTTAACGCTTCCTTCGCCATCCACATTCTCAACGGTTACAAGGAACGGCGGCGCTTGCTCCAGTGTCCGCCGCATTTCTTCTTCCTCAGGGCGCACGACGTTGATGCTCTCTTTCTCCGCCTCTTTTTGAATCTTCTCGATGGCCTGAAGGGCGTTAACGCGCTGATTGAGATCATCGATGCCCCGGGCAATGCCGATCGCCTCATCGATCTCGCCGCATTCCCCCGCAAGCGAGACGGCAATCCAGTACTGCTGCATGGAACGTGCTAACGGTGAGGCGATGGCTCGCGAAAGGGTCAGGGCCTCCTGAAGCACTCGAACCCCCGGTTCTTTTGGAAACGACTGACACATCATCTTCCCGATGCCGGCAACCGATTGGGTCTGCTCCTCCTTGTCACGAATCGTCCGAGCCTGCTCCAGCAGAGGGATAAACCTTTTCTCGATTGCTGTGTAAGCTTCGCCCCAGCTTAATCGAGGCGCGATGAGCGTAAGGCCCACGAGCAAGGCGATCATCCTCATCTGGCGTTTCATTTGCTCACTCCCCTTATTTCGCTTCGCAAAAGAAACTCATGGATGTCTCTGTTCGCGAGAGGCATTGTATCATTCCTTCCGTCGCAGTGGGACTTTAGCTGCACCGCGAACGTTTGGTGGTTGCCCATGCTGCGAAGTCTACGGTAAGTGTGCCGCGGCAGAGGGCTTCAATCGCCAATGTGGCGCGGTCCCGTCTTACATAATCGTCATCTTGCGTGAGGGAGGGGTGCATCTCCCGGAGGTAGAGTTCAAGAGCCTCGCCTGCCTCGCCTGCGATATACCGCGTGTGAGGATTGTCCGGCCGTTCCCACCAGGTAAGGTAGTCGTCCACAAGAGCGAGTTCAGTTGCGGTCATTGCTTCCCGGAGGGTGAGCCCGGCCGACTTGGCTGCATGAGCGACCATGGGATTCCAGAAACCGGCCGCAAGCCAATCGGGCAGGTCGTGATCAGCTCGGAAGGCAGCATGATACCACTGTATGGCGGTGGTCATCAGCGAGTCGTCATTATTACCAGATGATTCACTGTAGTCAGCCAGCAATCTTACAATGGCGTCAAGGCCTGGGGGATTGATCGTGGTACTGCAAGAGATATGTGTTACCGACGTAATCTCCTTATCGGCCCTCAAGGTGGGGCCACTTGAGCCATCAACAGCGGGCGTTGTGTAGACGTTAGGAACCGTCACATCCGGATCTTCGTCGGCAAACATCGAGGCGCCATGAGTTTACGCAGTGTCGTTGCGAGGCGCAGCCGTGGCAATCTGCGAGATTCCTCCCCCTTTCGCTACGCTCGCAATGACACATCTCAATCTCTTGGGAAGTTGCAAGGGGGTGGCGTGCTCAGCTCAAAATATGCTACATCCTGCCTCGTTTTGCAAGCCCGGTTATGGTTGGATCGCCCAAGATAGGGGCGTACAGTTCTACTGGCTTATGGGGAGCAGGAGAGCAGACCTCAGGCATGGGGACAAATATGCCATACTTGCCTCTTGCGTCCTATATGCGCTCTTCTGCCAGCTTGAGGCCATAGTGCGCGGCGCCGATCAGAGGCACACGTAGGTTTAATGTAACCTTTACTTCGATCGAGCGAAGCAGGTCGGCGAAACGCCCCTTGTCGGCAAAAGCGCGGGTGAACGTACCGTCTTGGAGCTTGGGCAAGATCTTTGGCGCGATCCCGCCCCCGACATACACCCCACCGATGGCAAATGCCTTCAGGGCCAGATTCCCCGCCTCCGCTCCGTATACGGAGCAAAAAAGTTCGAGCGCTTCAGTGCAGAGTGGATGTTCCTCTGCGAGCCCAATCTCCGAAACTACCGTGCCCGGATCGCCTTCGGCGATCCGTTTTTGCAGCCACTCAGGCTCCGGGACCTCGCTGCGCGCCAGGAGGAACCGATAGATGTTGAAGAGCCCCGGTCCGGATAGTACGCGCTCGTAGCTGACGTGGCCGAACTCCTTTTGCAGATAGCCTAGCAGGTCTACTTCAAGATCGCTGCAGGGGGCGAAGTCGGCATGGCCCCCCTCGGTGGCAATGGGATGATAACGCGTCTCGTCCCAATACAGGATCGCCTCCCCCAAACCTGTCCCCGCCGCGATGACGGCAATGTTGCTTTTGCGCGTAAGACCCGGCTGAAGCACACGCAGGTCGGTCGGCTCGAGGTGGAGCATCCCGTAAGCTGCCGCCTCCAGATCGTTGAGAAGCTTTACTTGCGGAACGCAAAGGGCTGTCGCCAGGTTGCGCTCATCCAACTCCCAGGGGAGGTTTGTCGCTTTGGTCCTTCCTTCGATCACCGGTCCGGCCACCCCGAAGCAGGCCACGCGGAGTGAGGGGTGAGATCCAGATCCCAGAAATTGGCTGAGGATTTCCTCGAGCATGCTGTAACTCTGGCTGGAGAACGTGCCTTCGCGGATAGCGTGCAGCCTGTTACCAGCCTCTTCAAACAGGCCGATAACGGTCTTTGTTCCCCCGATGTCGCCGGCCAGGATCATGGGGCTTTGTCGCCAAGCCGACTGGCGGCGGCCTGGTCAGCCAGCCACACCAGCCGGCCCGCCACCGGTCGGATGAGCTGGGCCGGAAGCCGCTCGGGATCCGGCGGCCCTTCGAGAACCGCCTGAAGCATAGCGGCCTTGTCGGTCCCTGAGACGAGGAATAGCACCGTGGCGGCCCGGTTGATGATGGGTATAGTGAGCGTCAGGCGATTCGCCTTTAGCTCGAGGATGTAGTTGGGCGCCACCCACCGTATGGTCTCTCGAAGCGCTCGAGTGTAAGGGAACAGCGAGGCGGTGTGGCCGTCAGTCCCCAACCCCAGAAGAATAAGATCGAACACGGGCGGCTCACCTGATGACTGTGCAATAAAGGTACGGGCGATCTCTGTTTCGTAGTCGCGGGCTGCGGCGTCCAGGTTTGCCCGCTCGGCCTGCATCCGGTGGATCTGATCTGACGGAATCGGAACGCGACTGAGCAGAGTCGCCCTAGCCATGCCGAAGTTTGAGTCCGGGTGCTCCGGCGGCACCGTCCGCTCGTCACCCCAGAAGACGTAAGTCTTGTGCCACGGCAGGCGGGTGCAGTACGGTTCCGCCGCCAGGAGCGAATAGAGGCGTTTCGGAGTGGAGCCGCCTGCCAGGGCCACTGTAAAGCGGCCACAGCGGGTCACCGCCTCCTGGGCAGTCGCAACGACCCGCTCCGCCGCCTCCTGAGCGAGGGCGGCCTGATCGGCTAACACCAGCAGGTCGTCGAAACGCCCCACCCTCCACCCGCTTTCCATCTACGGGTTAACCCACTCCCGGCCGTCGGTCTCGATGAAGCGATCGGCTTCTTTTGGACCCCAGCTACCGGCGGGATAGTACGCTAGGCCGGTCCGGCCGGCGGCGGCCCAGGCTTCAACCACCGGCGTTACCAGCGCCCATGCGGACTCGACCTCATCGCGCCGGATGAATAGCGTCGAGTCCCCGAGCATGCAGTCCAGCAGCAGCCGCTCGTAGGCCTCCTCGGGATCGACTCCGAAAGCCTCCCGGTACGAGAAGCCCAATCGAGCCGGCACCAGGCTGATGTGCGGCCCTGGCGGCTTGAGCCCTACCCGAAGCGAGATCCCCTCGTCGGGCTGGATTCGAAGGGTGAGTCGGTTTGGCTTCACGATATCCTGGCTCTCATGGCTCGCATGGGCCGCCTGTTGAAACAAGAGCAGCGGCGGTTGGCGGTACTGGATGGTGACCTCGGTGACCCGCTTCGAGAGCGCCTTGCCGGTCCGCAAGAAAAACGGCACGCCCGCCCAGCGCCAGTTATCGATCTCCAGGCGCAGCGCAACGAAAGTCTCTACCGCTGTCTCCGCCGCAACCTCAGGCTCGTCGGCATAAGCCGCAATCTTCTTCCCGTGAAGTTGGCCGCTGATGTACTGCGCCCGGACAGTGGTGTCGTCGGCGCGCTCTGCCGGGACGGGACGGATCGCTCGCAGGACCTTAACCTTCTCGTCGCGGACCGCGTCAGGCTCGAATGTGGCGGGCGGCTCCATGGCGACCAGCGACAGAAGCTGCAGCATATGGTTTTGCACCATGTCTCGCAGGGCACCGGCGCTGTCGTAATAGCTGCCTCGACCCTCCACGCCCAGGTCCTCCGCGACCAGGAGCTGGACGTGGTCGACATACCGCCGGTTCCACAACGGTTCGAAGATGCTGTTGCCGAAACGAAAGGTCAGGATGTTCTGGACGGTTTCCTTGCCGAGGTAGTGGTCGATTCGGTAGATCTGTGGTTCGCGAAAGACGTGATGGATTTCGGCGTTCAAGGCTCTCGCCGTCGCCAAGTCCCGTCCGAACGGCTTTTCGACGATGATCCGGCAACAGCCATGGCTCTTCGGCGCAGGGACCGTGTCGTGCGGACCGTCCCAGATCTCGCTCACCAGTCCGGCGGCCCCCAGTCGGGCTACGATCTCCGTATAGGCCGCAGGGGGTGTGGCCAGGTAGTAGAGTCGATTACCGCTGGTCCCGTGTTGGCGATCCACATCAGTCAGGAGGACGCGGAGCCGCTCGTACCCGGCAGGATCCTCGAATGAGGCCGCGACATAGTAGAGGCCACGCGCCAGACGGTCCCACACCTCGGCGTTGAGCGGGTGAAGGCGAGAAAACTGTTCCACTGCCCCGCGCATCTCGTCGCGGAACGCTTCGTGGTCTTTCTCTCGTCTCGCGAACCCGATCACCGCAAACCGGTCAGGGAGCAGCGCGTCGTGCGCCAGCGCGTACAGGGCGGGCAGGAGCTTACGCCTGGTCAGGTCGCCGGATGCGCCGAAGATGACCAGCGCACACCCTTCCGGCACCTGGTAGCGGGAAGGTTGAGTGATCGTCTCGGTCAGGATCTGCGCAGGGGCCATGGGATATCGTTATCCCCCGGCGGAAGGTTCGACATGCCCGCCGAACTTCTGCCGCATTGCCGACAGCAGCTTCTCGGCAAAGGTGTGCGCCTGCCGGGAACGAAAGCGCGCGTACAATGACGCCGACAGCACATCGGCCGGCACCGCCTCTTCAATGGCCGCCATGATCGTCCAGCGTCCCTCACCGGAATCCTGGACGAACCCCGTATAGTTCGACAACGTGGGATCTTCCGCGAGCGCCATCGCCGTCAGATCGAGCAGCCACGATCCAATGACGCTGCCGCGCCGCCATACCTCCGCAACGTCCGCCACGTTGAAGTCATACCGGTACTCCTCAGGAAGGTCCTTTGAGACCGCATTGCGCAGGATGTCGAAACCCTCCGCGTAGGCCTGCATCAGGCCGTACTCAATGCCGTTGTGAACCATCTTGACGAAATGGCCGGCGCCGGAAGGGCCGCAGTGCAGGTAGCCCTCCTCTGCCGCGCCGCCCGGCTTCTCGCGACCGGGGGTGAGCGGGATGTTGCCCGGCCCCGGCGCGAGCGTCTTGAAGATCGGCTCCAGGCGCTCGACTGCGCGCGCCGCGCCGCCGATCATCAGGCAGTAGCCGCGCTCCAGCCCCCAGACCCCGCCGCTGGTGCCCACATCCACGTACTGGATCTCTTGGGCCTGGAGCGCCTTTGCGCGGCGCACATCATCCTTGTAGTAGGAGTTGCCGCCGTCGATGATGATGTCGTTCGCCTCCATCCGCTGTGCCAACGCCGAAACGGTCTGCTCCGTCGGCTCCCCTGCCGGCACCATCACCCATGCCGCCCGCGGCCTGGTGAGGGCGCGCGCGAACTCGTCCAGCGACATGGCGGCCGTTGCGCCTTCGCTTGCCAACTGTCTCACGCTATCGGCATGCGCGTCGAATACGACACACTCATGCCCGCCACGCAGCAGGCGGCGGACCATGTTGGCACCCATCCTGCCCAGACCGATCATCCCGAGTTGCATCGTGTGTGCTCCTCTCACGAAAAGAAGCCGTCAGTACTCAGCGTAATGCTTGCTGTATTGCGGTGTGGAGTGTTACCAGGCCGGTCTCCACATCTGAACCCAGATGAACCCGTAACGCCCGGCGATTGCGCTCCGCCAGGACCTGGAGGTCGCCGCGCGCCTGCGCGGCCTTGACTATGCCGAAGCTGTACCGGTGTCCGGGGACAGGCAGGTCGAGGGCGTCGTCGCAGGTGATCTGTAGAAAGACACCCGTGTTCGGTCCGCCCTTGTAGGCTTGACCGGTTGAGTGCAGGAAGCGCGGACCAAAACCCACGCACGTCGCCACACGCGTGTTGTCGCGGACAGCGTGACGCAGGAGTTGAAGCGCGCGTTCATGAGCGTCGTTCATCTCGATATAGGCCAGCAGGGCGAAGTAATCGCCCGGCCCGAGTCGGTTCAGGTGCGCCCTGAGATACCCGACGAGCGACCGATCAGCTCCTGTGGCCTCTTCCAGCGCCGCGGCGTTGCGCTCGTCACTGAACAGTGTGATACCGCGCTCCTGCAGGATCGGGACTTCCGGCGTGAGCGAACCCGTCCGCTCATAGTCCGCCATCAATTGCCGCGTTGCCACCTTGCTCGCTTCAACGTCGGGTTGATTGAAGGGGTTGATGCCGAGGATCGATCCGGCCACCGCAGTCGCGATCTCCCACCGGAAGAACTCGGCTCCCAAGTCGAAGGGATCGGCAAGCGAAATCCGGATCACAGGCTGACCGGCCCGTTCGAGGGCTTCCAGCGCGGCATCCTGTAAAGGATCCGTGGCGGATGTCATCTTGAGGTAGACGAAAACGCGATCGGCGCCGTAGACCTCCGGAGAACCCACCGACTCACCATCGACGGGGATCAGCCCCTTCCCGACTTTCCCGGTTGATTCGGCAAGTAGTTGCTCCAGCCATGCGCCGAAGTGTCGGATACCTGGCGAGGCGATGATCGTTACTTTGTCACGTCCGTGTGTGGCAAGCATACCGAGGATGGTACCCAGGACAACGCCGGGGTTCTCCTCGACCGGGACGCATGAGGCGCAGGCGTGCGCCATCTCCTCGGCGCGATCCAACAGTTTCGGCGCGTCTACTCCCATAATCATTGCCGGCGCCAGGCCGAAATCCGAGAGGGCCGAGTAACGGCCACCGATGCTTGAGAGCCCATAGAGGATATGACGAAAGCGCAGGCGCTCAGCGAGCTGCTGCAACGTCGAGCCCGGGTCGGTAATGGCGATAAACCGACTCCCTGCCTTGTCGGTGCCGATGACCTGCCCCACGCGCTCAAAGAAATAGTGGGTAAAGATGTTCGGCTCCAGGGTGGTGCCTGACTTGCTCGACACAATAAAGATTGTATTGGCAAGGTCCACGTTCCGTTCGAAGGCTCTGATCTGAGCAGGGTCGGTCGAGTCCAATATGTGAAGCTCAGGGTAGCCGTCCTGCCTGCCGAATGTCCTGGCCACCATCTGGGGGCAGAGGCTGGAGCCTCCCATCCCCAGCAGCAGCGCATGCGAGAACTTCGCGCGCCTTACCTCCTCAGCAATAGCCCGCAGATGGGGTACCGCTTGATGGTCCTCGGCAACGCCCAACCAACCCAGCCACCCCCCTTCGTCCGTTCCGGTCCAAAGGGTGGCGTCGCGCGCCCACAATCTTCGTACCTTGCCGCCGACACGCCACGCTTCGAGCGCCGCCCTGACAGAGGCGGCGAGATCATCCGACAGTGCGTAAGTCTGGCGGCTGACTATGACGCCCTCGACCGATTGACACCGCTTGTCCACCGCGAGCAGCAGCTTGTCAAATGCCTCGGCGAACAACTGTACGCCGTCGTTCAGTAATCGATCGGTGACCTCCGCCATCGAGATGCCCACCTGCTCGAGGGTCACCATAGTGTTGCGCGCCCCCTCGATGTCCTCCTCGAGGCTTGGTCGTGGCTGTCCATGATCCCGGAACGCCTCCAACGTTGTGGACGGTATCGTGTTTACCGTATCAGGGCCGATCAGTTCCTCCACATAGATCACGTCGCGGTAATTCGGGTTCTTGGTACTCGTACTGGCCCACAACACGCGCTGCGTGTACGCGCCCTGCCTCGCCAGCGCCTGCCACCGCTCTCCGCTGAAGATCGCCTTATACCGTTGGTAGGTCAGCTTGCCGTTCGCGATGGCGACTTTGCCCAGCAGGCGTTGGAGCATTGCCTGATCGGCGATGCTTGCAGCACTTTTCAGTCGTGCGCTGAGCATGATGTCAATAGCGGTATCGATGCGACTGATGAAGAAGCTCGCAACGCTCGAAACGGCGCCCGGATCGCCGCCCCGCGCGACGAGCGCTTCGAGTCCCGCTATGTAGGCGCCGGCAACCTGCTCATAGACCTGTTGGGAGAAGAGGAGCGTTACATTGATGTTGATCCCCTCGCCGATGAGCGTCGTGACGGCAGGGATACCCTCCGGCGTACCCGGGACCTTGATCATCACGTTCGGGCGTCCAACGATCTTCCACAGCCTTCGCGCCTCATCCATCGTAGCCTGCGTATCCTGGGAGAGGTAGGGCGAGACCTCCAGGCTCACGAAGCCGTCCCGTCGCTTAGTCTGCTCATAGACAGGCCGCAACAGATCGGCGGCATCCTGAATGTCCCGGATCGCCAACTGCTCGTAGCGCGACTTGGCGTCCAGATCCCTTTGCCGCTCGAGGCGGGTAAGGGCTTCTGCGTAGTCGGTGCTCCCGGTGATCGCCTTCTCGAAGATGGCCGGGTTTGAGGTGATACCTCGCAGTCCGTCTTCATCTACCAGACCTTGCAATTCGCCGCTCGTGATGAGACCTCGCCGGATATAATCCAGCCAGACCGACTGTCCGTACTCGCACAACGCTCGTAAACGGTTCATAGCTTACTCCTCAATAACCGCTCCGGATGATAGCGGCGAAGAACTCATCGGCCTCAACTCGGCCGCATGAAAATCCTGACTGTCAAGAGCTGTAAAGCTGGTCAGTTCGTCATCCCCTGTATAATCCGGAAGCAAAGCCACAGCAGCCGCAGCCAGTTGTCGCTTTCTTTAAGACGGACTTATCGGATGTTCAATGAACTGAGGATCTTCTTGGACTGGATGCAAGGCAGCTTCGATGACTTCAAGCTGCTCTTTTGCCGAAAGTTTCTTGAATTCCTCCAATATTTCTGTCCGTGTCATATTGCCGCCTCACTCTTCTCATGGCCAGGGGCTGGGCACGGGGTTTGTGATGGAATCGCCAAAGGCGATTTCCCCGATCCCTTGTCTCCTGCGGGTGGATGTCGCCCACTTTGGTGGCTTTGGTTCGTAGACCGTAATGATGATAAGTGCCGACCGTGGAGTTGTACATACAATGCGGCTACCCAGCCGTCGTCTAGGTCACAGCGAATTGGTAGGAAAATTCGCTAACGTCCATTTGCTCTTTCGCGTGCTCCACCGTCATAGACACAAGACGACCGATCTTGTCGACTTCGACGAGCACGTTCTCGTTCAGATCATATGTCTCCGCGATTTCCGCATCGCTGAACTGGAGAAGCAATGTGTCAGTGTCGGGGAAGTATTTTGCCTTCATCCTTGTCCCCCCTTGAAGCGCCTATCGAAAAAGGCGTTGTGCACGGTTTCTCCGTCCTGAAGCAACACCACCCGCAACCGGCGACCCTCCGCTTCAGGAATCCGCTTCCATAGCCGAATTCGTCCGTCCGACTGCACGTGCCGTGCTTCAGGTGACCGCATCGTTTGCCCAATCCATGCCTCTTGAATGAGCCGGCGATCTGGGCGCCCTCTGACGTGTGCGAAGTACGCCGTTACCTTCATGGCCCAAGCATACTCCGCTTTCCGGCCACCGTCGAGCTGTGCTGTGCACATCCCATCAGGATGAGCCCGCGTGTTTTGCACATCAGCCTCGCGCTTAGCGCTTAGCCATAACGGGATGTTTGACGGTGGCGATGAGTTCCCATGAAACGCGTGTAATGCGCACCCGACTACTCTTAGCTTGGCTGACCTCACACCTGTTCTGTTCGGCGACCGATGTCACCCCCATCCCCGAACTGTGTTGTTACCTATCTCCCAGACCGGTCACCCTGCCTAATGCTTCTTCCTGCTTCTCGTAGTTCCCCAGATGCGCCCGCATGAGGCTCTTCCAAAGCTTGCCGTGGTTCGGGACGGAGAAATGCAGAAGTTCGTGGACGATGATATAGTCGCCGATCTTGCGATCCAGTGCCAGCAGATCGGTGTTAAAGTTCAGGTTCCCCGCCGTGGAGCACGACGCCCATTTGTTTCGCATTGGGCGCAGGGCCAGCGCCTGCGTTTTCACGCCCAGCCTATCGGCCCATTCCAGCACACGGGCCTTAAACTCCTCTTTGTCGCGCCAGGCACTCATGGGCGAAAGCTCTTTTGCAGCAGGATGAAGAGCGCATCGACGGTGGCCGTCACCTTGGCTATGTCATCCTCTTCGGCAAAGATGGCGAACGTCACCTGTTTGCGCACCTCGCGCAGTTCCGCCTCGCTCCGCTGCCAGTTTGGAAACTTTGCGAACCCTTCGCGTACTTTCTTGCTCACCTGTTCGGGGTTCGGGATGCCGTCGTCGGTGAGTTTGCAGAGCACGAAGTAGGTCAGCCCATCCAGCCCTTTGGCGGCCTGCTCCTTCTTCCGCTGCTCGTTCTTCTCGATCTCCTTCAACAGCTCGGTGAGGGCGTCAGCGGTGCTGGTCTGCCGATCCTCGAAACTCTCCTGCACCGCTTTCGCGCGTTCGGCAAGCGCCACGAGGAATGGGTCATCGCTGTGTTCCTCCGCTGTTCTCTCGATGGCCTTTACCAGGTTGATGATCTTGACGGCCTTTCCCTCTTCACGGTTCTTGATGGTGTCGATCGCATCGGCATCCAACGTGACGTACTCCGCCATCCTGTCCTGGACGACAGCGCCGATGTGCCGCTGCACCAACTCGTTAGTCTTCTTCTGGAAAGCGCGGTCCACGTACACCCGGCGCGCATACGCGTTGCGCACCACCTCATAGATGCCGGACAGCGTGGCGTAGTTCTCGATGAACGGCCGTAGAAACGCGTCGGGCGAGATAATCTCGTAGAGCATCTCGATCTCTTTGTATTCCTTGAAGAACTCCTTCCGCCGTTCCTTATCGCGGAAGTGCTCGATCACGTTGTCCACGTCCTTATCGTTGAGATTCTGCCGTACCAGCGCGAGATACGCCGGGGCCTTCGTCTCCATCTTCGCTTTGAAGAGATGCTTCAGCAGCCCCAGGTCCTTGACGATGGCGTTGATCTCGTCGCTGTCGAAGGCCAGCGCCTTTTCCAACTTGTCGAAGATGCCCACGAAATCGAGGACGAACCCGTGCGGCTTCACCATCTCCGCCGCCTCGTTCTCGTAGGGGCGGTTCACCCGCGCGATGGCTTGGAGCAGCGTGTGGTCCCGCATCGGCTTGTCCAGATACATCGCGTAAAGGATCGGCGCGTCGAAGCCGGTGAGCAGCTTCTCGGTGACGATGAGAATCTTCGGCCACTCGCCGGCCTTGGTGAAGTTCTTGCGAATCTGCCGTTCCCGCTTCGGGTCGAGATGCCACCTCTTCAGGTGCGCCGGGTCGTTGTTATTCCCGGTGAAGACAATCTCGGAATACTCCGGCGGCAGAATCGCATCCAACGCCTCCTTATAGAACGTACACGCCTCACGATCCACGGCCACGAGGAACGCCTTGTAACCGAGCGGCTCGATGTTTTGGCAAAAATGATTGGCCACCATGCTCGCTACCTTCTGTACGCGGTCCTTGCCTTTGAGGAAATTCTTCAGGTTCACCGCCCGTTCAAGAATCTTGTTCAGCTCCTCGATGTCCGCGATCCCCTCTGTCTCGGCCAGCGCGAGGAACTCCTTCTCCATGATTTCGTGCGGTACCAGCATGTCATTCGGCGCAAGCTGGTAGTAAAGCGGCAGCGTCGTGCCGTCATCGATGCTCTCGGCGATGGAATACTTGTGCAGGTAGCCCTTGTCGTCCTCGCAGCCGAAGGTCTTGAACGTCCCCTTGCCGTAAACTGTCTTGTCCACCGGCGTGCCAGTGAAGCCGATGAACGTCGCGTTGGGCAGGCCGGCCATCAGGAAGTTGCCCAGATCGCCGCCCGTCGTCCGGTGTGCCTCGTCAATCAGCACATAAATGTTCTTCCGCAGGTTCAGGTTCGCCGGCATGTCGCGGAACTTGTGGATCATCGTTACGATGAGGCCCCGGTAATCCTCCCGCAGCAGCCGGTTCAGCGCCGCGATGCTGCCTGCGTGAGCCACGTTGCCCAGGCCCACCGACGCGAGATTCTTGAGCATCTGGTCTTCCAGCTCGTTGCGGTCGATCATCAGCAGGATGGTCGGCTTCTTCGCCTCTGGCGCTTTGAAAAGCATCTCCGCTGCCTTGATCATCGTGTAGGTCTTGCCGCTGCCCTGCGTGTGCCACACCAGCCCGCGCGACCGCTGTGGGTCGAGGGCGCGCGCTACTACCTTGTCGACGCCGCACATCTGATGCTGCATCAGGATGAACTTGTGCAACTCCTCCTCTTTCTCCGCGAAGAGGATAAAATCCTTGAGCCCACGCAGCACCTGCGGCACGGCGCAGAAGCTTTTCACCTTGGCTTCGAGGTTACCCGCCTCCGTGTGTTTCCAGTTGAAAATATTTCGACGCACCGTGTTCCAGGTTACCCCGTAGGCGAAGCCGATGGCCTCCGTGGCGGAGAAGATCATCTCCGGTACCATCACCTCCGGCGTCTCCGCATGATAACGGCGAAGCTGATCCACCCCGAGCGCAATCGCCTCATCCTTGCTCGCGTTCTTGCACTCGATCACCAGCACCGGGATACCGTTGATGAGAAAGACTACGTCCTCCCGCGTGCCGAAGCGACCATTGTGGACGTAGAACTCCTCGGTCACCTCATACACGTTCCGCCGCTCCTCACGTCTCCGAGTGAGGTCACCGTAATCAATCAACATCAGGTCCAATTCCCGGCTCTCTTCGGCGCAAAAGAATTTCCCCTGGTTGCGCAGGTAGGTGAGGAAGTCGCGGTTGCCGGCGATGTCCGCGTTGAGCCGTTGGAACTCCCCAACCAGCGCCCCCTCAGCCTCCTTGTATTTCGGGTTGAAGACACGCATCTGGGCATGGAGCAGGTCGCCGAAGTAGAGCGACGCCGTCCGTGCCCGCTCAGCACACTCCCTCGCCCCGCTTGCGGGGAGAGGGTTGGGGTGAGGGGAAAAACCGCGCCGCGCCTCGGCCTCATCGCGTGGCACATAGGTCCAGCCAATCTCCTCCGCATAGGCGAGGATGCGAGCCTGGACGGTTTTGTGTTCTCCGGGTGCGGACATGATCAATCCTTCAATTGTGAATGAGGAATTAGGAATCGTTTCTCTGTTTCATGGTTTTGATAATACTTCCGGATAGTTTGAGTAGTTCCTCGCAGTCGGCGATCATAGAAGCTGTTTCAACGTCTGTGAGATAGCCAGAATCACGCAGCAGGCGCAGCCAGTAATGAGTCTCCCGCGCTTCTTTGTATGCAATCTGGATCTTGGCAATAAAATCCTTGTCAGACTGCCCACCGATAGCTTCTTCAACATTGGCACCGATGGATGTTCCGCTGCGCAACAATTGCTTAGAGAGCACAAATTCCTTCTTTTGCTCAGCCAGATGTTGATATAGCTTCACTGCTCGCAACGCAAACGCATACGATTTCTCCTGAATAACATTCCCGCTTTTCACTCCTCATTCCCCATTATTAATTCATAATTCTTTCTTTTGTTCTGCCCGTGCGCCGCCCAGTGCATTTTGTTCTGCACCGTGGCGAAGAAAAGCTGCGACGCCTCGAGGCTTGGGTCATAGTCAATGCTCGTCGCGTAAATTTCCAGCACCTTTCGCCAGAACACCTTCTCCGATGACCGGATGTCGCGGATTCGGGCCAGCAGTTCCTCGAAGTAATTCCCGCCCCCGGCCCGCTTGAGTCGCTCGTCATCCAGCGCAAAGCCCTTGACGATGTATTCCCGCAGCCGTTGCGTCGCCCAGATGCGGAACTGCGTGCCGCGATGCGACTTGACGCGGTAGCCTACGGAGATAATCACATCGAGGTTGTAATGTTCCACCGAGCGGGACACCTGCCGGCTGCCCTCCTGTCGAACTGTTAAGAAATCCTTAACAGTTGCCGCGTCCTGCAACTCTCCCTCTGCGAAGATGTTGCGGATGTGCATGCTCACGTTCGGAATGGAGGTTTGAAACAGCTCGGCCATCTGGCTCTGCGTCAGCCAGACCGTCTCATTCTCCAGGCGGACTTCCAGCCGGGTCTGCCCGTCGTCGGTTTGGTAGAGGAGAAACTGGGATTGAGGTTCGTTGCTCATCGTGCGTTCTCCGCAAGGAACCATTTCAGTTCTGGCAGATCGAGGGCGTGGACGCGAATCTGCGCCGTCATCAACTGGTGCAGCATGGTGCGAAAGAGA
Organism: Candidatus Methylomirabilota bacterium; assembly: GCA_028870115.1. Taxonomy (NCBI): domain Bacteria; phylum Methylomirabilota (SeqCode); species Candidatus Methylomirabilota bacterium. Next base: position 58,540 of record JAGWQH010000036.1, on the reverse strand, counting down.
TCTTCAAGCAGATGCTTCTTCACGAGTAGCATATCGATCTTCTTGGCTACCGCATCGAGCGCGGTGACAATATCTCGGCGCTCGTCCTTGCCAGGCAGATACGTCGGAAGCCGGTTGATTGCGCTCTTGTTGAACTTGGCGTTGACCGAAAACGTCTGAGTCTTTTTGAAGTAGCCCGATTCACGGAGGAAGTTCAGATAGTAGAACAAATACCGCCCGGTTACCTCGTCATTTGGTCGGACACGCAGAATGAACGACGAATGAGTGAACTCTCCATTGAGGTCGAAGTAAGCGGTCTTTCCTATGTGCTCCTTGCTTCCGCTGCGCCAGTTGAAAAGCAGGTCGCCCTTTTTCAACACCGTCTCGTGGTGCCGCTTGGTTTTCAGGACGAAGTAATTGATCGAATCAAGGGTAATTGTTCCATCAAGCGTGATGTTCTTATTCGTCAGAATCTTCGTGCCAATTGGTTTTAGATTGGCTGCGACCGCCGCTTGGATGCCGTAAATAACATCGCCAGCCTGTTCCAACGCGCGCTCTTCCCAACTCTCCGGCACGGGGCCGACGTCGGTTTGTTTTTGGGGTTCGCCGTGGAGACCTTGGGTGAAGAGTTGATGAAGGAGCGTCTTTTTCAGTTCGGTGGTCAGCGCCAGTAGCCGCTCCTGCTGCTCGATCGCTCGCTGCACCACCCCCAACATCGCCGCAATCTTCTGCTGTTCGGGGATGGGTGGAACATACAGTTCGAACTCTCGTAAGCCAGACCACGATGTGCGGGGATGTTGCACACCGGATGTTGTAGCTATTGCGTGGCCGACGAATTCGTCCGTGTGCGTTAGTAAGCAGATGAACTCTGGGATGCACTTCTCGGTCGCGCGAAACACCAAAATGTCCGTTGAGCAGATGCCATCTTCCCGGACGATCACTGACTTGCGCAGGTATGGACGTAACTTTCCAAACAGCACATCGCCGGATCGAAATATGGTCTTGCTGCTTTTAACTTCGGATTCGCTGCCGCGCCCGATAAGGGACGGTTGACCGGATGCTAAATGTTCGAGGCCAAGATATAGCCTCTTTCCGGTTGAAGTTGGACTTGCGGAATCTTGAACTCGCGAGCAGATGTCCTCGAACCGGGCGCTGCGCCACGCCGCACCGGCGTTTGCGGGGGTTGGCGGACCGGAATGTCGGCCCTCCGGTGTTTTGGTCCGTGCCATAGACGCGCTCATAAGATCACCGCCTTGATCCTGGTTCCGCACTTCGGACATGCAAAATGGGTTTCGTCCACCGGACAGAAGCGCAGACCGCAATCCTTCAGATCGACGCTATCTTTCGGATAGGTCACCAGCAGTCCATCGGCCGTCACATCCTCCAGCAATCCACAGTTGGGGCATGCCAGTAATTCGCGGTCGTCGGTAAAGATTCCAAGCGCCCGGGCCTGCGCTTTAACCTGTTCGAGTTGCCGGGCCAACGCAATCAGGCCGTCCATCCCACCCTGCTTCCCAGATTTGTTCGTCCGGCTCATGCCTTGCCCTCTTTCTTCCCCCTGCGGCGGGCAGCTTTGGGCGTATTGGGCGCATGGGTAGCCCGTTTTTCGGCTGGTTTGGCGGCTTTACGGCGGGTTGGTGTTGACGGCGTTTGAGCCGATTGAGCCATTTCTGAGCCAATGGCGGACGAGGTGGATGTCTTGTTTGTCTCGTTTATGTCCTGTTCCGTCGGCGGGAGGGGAGATGTCTTGTTTATCCGGTTTATGTCCGGTTTCTGCACCAACGTGTAGGTCGTGCCACGCCCTGTCTTGGACGACTGCTGAAGCACACCTTTGGCAACCAGATCCTCCAGATCGCGGGAAGCAGTCCTGGCGATGACGCCCGTAAGCTCGCGATATTCGGCATTCGTGATCCGGCGTCTGATTTTCAGGTGAGGGATGACGGCGCTCTGCCGGTCATTTAAGCCCATCCGGGCCACAACGGTCTGGGTCAGCCAATCGCGCCAGAGGGTGGAGGAGAATTCGCCGGGGCGGCTATCGAAGTCGGGCTCTGGCAGGGCGTGGGCTGCGCTTTCCCGAATCATCATGAGAGTACCCGTGCCGAATTTCTCGATGTAGCCGGCGAGATAAAGGGCTTCGCAGAGGCGGGCGTTGCGGGAAATCGACCGGTGTGGCCGGCGCAACTGCGACAAGGTGAGCGGCGGCAGGATTTCACCGGCGTTGCCGATTTCGATCCGATCTTTGAATACCGAAACCTGAATGGCGGAAGGTTGCAGGTAATCGCGGTGGACAACGGCGTTGACAATGGCTTCGCGGATGACATCCGGCGGGACCTCGTAGGCGGTAGGGACCTGCACGGATTCAGCGCGGGTGCCGACGCTGAAATCGATCTTAGAGAGAACGAAATCTACAGCGTGGTCTACCTGGGAGAACAGATTCTCTTTGAAAATCCGGTAGAAGGGCGCAGGTCGCTGGATTTCGGTGCCGTGGAAGTGCATGCACCGGATCTCGGCCGAGGGGAAGAACCGCTGGGGATCGCGGCCAAAAAGTAATAGAGCTGCCTGGGTAGGTCGCCCTTCCCGAAGAAGGTTCAAGTGGGTGAGGATGTTAGCAATCGGCGAGGATTCGGCGAGGGGAAACTGGCGTTCATGCCGCGCCCGCCGGACAAATTGGGCGATGGTCTTTGGGTCGAGATCGTCCAGGGACGCCTCGGGATGCAGGCGTTCGTCGAAGGGCAGAAACTGAAGAACCCCTGTTTCTTCGAGATGCTGCACGAGACTGACATAAACGGCGGCGATCAACTCGGCCACAGTGGTGAACCGGCGGCGAATCAACTGTGCGCCCGCTACGGCCATCAGTGCCCGCATCTTCGGGTGCTTATCCTCATCGGTGGCGCCTTTGACGAAGACAAGGCGGTGTTTGCCAAGCCGGGTCGCTTCGTCGAATTCGCGTTGCGTCGGGGATAGGCCGTCGGCGCCTTGCGCGCCGTATTCGTTGCCCAGCAAGGCCAAATAGAGGTCGCAGCGGCGGACTTCATCAAGATAGGCGGCATCGGCGCGGCGGTCGCTTGCAGGGAGGTCCTCGAACAAGAAGACATCAAAAAAGCGGCTCAGCAGAGCATCGCCAAGGAGATAGGCCTTGAGCGCCTGGCGCTCTTCAGCGAACTCCTTTTGCACGCTACTGATGAAGATCCGCTGCTTCATGGCGATGATTTACCGATTTGGGTCAGAACAGCCCTGAGCGCCTTGTCCGTCGCCCGCGCTTCGTCCTCCAGCGCGTCCAACTCCTCCACGATCTCCGCAATCGGCCGGTATTCATCCGCTTCGCCGGTGTGGATGTAGCGGCTCGGCGAGATGTTGTAGTCGTTCTTGGCGATCTCTTCATGGCTAACGATACGCGAGTATTTCTCCACTTCCTTCCATGCGATGAAGGTGTCGGCAATGCGGCGGATGGCGTCGTCGGGGATGTAGTTCTTCGGGTCTCCCTTAGTGAATTCGCGGCTGGCGTTGAGCAGGAAGAGCTTTTCCTCGCGCTCTTTCGGCTTGGCCCGGTTCAACACGAGGATGATGCCTGGGGCGGTGGTGTTGTAGAACAGATTTTCCGGCAGGTAGATGACGCCCTCGATAAGATCCTGCTCCACGAACCAGCGGCGGACCTCTTTTTCCTTATTGGTGTTGGCATTACCGGAGCCGCGCGAGGCGGCTCCGGTGTCAAGCACCACCGCGGCACGGCCCTCCGGCTTGAGGCTGGCGAGAATGTGCTGCACCCAGCCCCAGTCGGCCTTGCCGCCGGGATAGCCCGCGCCCTTTGGAAAGCGATCGAGTTCGTCGGCGTCGTAGTCCTTTTCCTTGAACTCGGTCTGGTTCCACATCGGATTAGCCACGGCGCGGTCGAAGGTCTGCAGGCGGTTGCCCTGGCGGAATTTGGGGTTGCGGAAGGTGTCGCCGATCTGAATCTCGCCCTCCATGTCGTGGATGATCATATTCATGTTCGCCATGGCCCAGGTGCCGGGCTCCAGTTCCTGGCCATAGAGCTTGAGGGGTGCATAGGTCTTCTTCCCGGCGGCCTTCATCTTCCCGTCCAGCGCCAGCTCGCACTTGATGAGCAGGCCGGCGGAGCCGCAGGTGGGATCGTACATGCCCATGCCGGGCTGCGGGTCCATAATGACCGCCATGATCTCGCCCACCTCGCCGGGGGTGTAGAACTCGCCCGCGCTCTGCCCGCCGCCCTCGGCAAACTTGCGGATGAGGTATTCGTAGCTGCGGCCGATGATGTCGCCCTCGACGTCGGTCAGCCCGAGCCGCTTGGCACTGATGGCCTCGATGAGATTGCTCAGGCGAGCATCGTCAATGTCGCGCTGGCCGTGGGTGGTGGCGTTGAAGTCGATGCGGTCGATGATGCCCTTGAGCAGCGGATTGGCGTCGGCAATAGCGCGGAGGTGGGTGGTGAGCTGCTCGCCGATCTTGTCCGAGAGCGTGCGGATGATGGACCAGACGGCATCGTCGGGGTTCTTCGGCTCCAGCGGGAGGAAAAAACGGACGAGCTTCTTGTCGTGCTTGACGAGCTTGAACCCCTTGGCGCGCGAGCCGACTTCCTGGGCGATGCGGTTGATCTCGTCATCGAAGACGTCGCACAGCCGTTTGGTAAAGATGAGCGGGAGGATGAACTCCTTGTATTTCGGGGCATCCTTGGCGCCGCGGATGGAACAGGCGGCGTCCCAGATCCAGGATTCGAGGGATTTATCGGTGAGGTCGGGCATGTTCGATTCGTTCCTTTATGGTCCTCTATTGAGTGTGCCGATCAGCGTATCCTGCCCTAGAAACCTCCAACAATTGCGGCGATTGTCCTGCCTTCCTAAGGACCTGTCAAGCTTCCACAGCACCAGCCGCAGGTGGCCGATGAAGCCTCCCCGCGGCAAGCCGCGGGGTATCGCCTTCTGTTCTGGCCCGTCATTCCGTGCGTGACACGGAATCCAGTCGGGCCCCTCTGGATACCGGCTTTCGCCGGTATGACGAACTCGCGGCACGCCGCGGGGAATGAATCCTCAGTAGATTCAAGCTAATCGACGAAGCGGCTCGAGGCGCGCGATCTTGATGGCCTCCTTTCCGCGCATCGCATGCCACAGGTCCCAATCCTGCTGCAAACCAAGCCAGAAATCGGCTGACATGCCGAGCACTCGCGCTAAGCGTAATGCCGTATCGGGGGTGATCCCTCTCTTCCCGTGGATGATTTCGTTCAGCCTCGGAAAGGACACACCCAGGCGAGTCGCAAACTCCGACTGACTAATGCCGAGCGGCCTCAGGAACTCCTCCAAGAGCATCTCTCCCGGATGGGTAGGCGCTCGATTGATCGGTAGCCGTCGAGTAATTACAGCACGCCGGCTACGACCATACGGCGCGGCAGATTCCTTGCTAGTGGTAGTCCGTAATTTCAATTTCGTAGGCATGGCCTGATCTCCAACGGAAACAGATGCGGTATCGATCGTTGATCCTGATGCTGAACTGTCCTCTGCGATCTCCCCGGAGGGCCTCCAGGTTATTCCCCGGCGGTACAGCAAGCTCCCGAAGCTCGCGTACCCGATTCAACTGGTCCAATTTCCGCCGCGCAATGGCCCACATCGCCGAGGCACATGTACGGCGCGCCGACGGCGATGCGCGTCCGTCAAATATGTCTTCCGTACCCCGGTCGTGGAATGAGCCTATCATAGGCTACATTATAATGATAGCCGTTATACAGTCAAGTAGCTTCCGAATGAACCTTTCCAGCGCCCAACGTTGTTGGCACATACTGAGCGGCATCATCTTATTCCGGCCTGGGCAAATTAGGCGGTGAACACAAGGTATCTCAGTCTGCATGCTGTGCGGGTAGGGGAAGGCGTAAATCGACGCGGGACTATGCAGTGCTCTTCCGTTATCTGGGTGAGAGCGACACACAGGCCAAGCAACGCAACGGGCACCATTTCTAGCCCAATCAGCGTCGCAGAGGCTCAGGCGCTTCAGCAGGTGGGATCAGGAGCGGTTATTGTGGTGGTGCCGGGGGCGGGAGAGGGCTTACCAGACCGTACAGTTTTCGTCTTGACTTCATCTCCCGCCGCTGATAGCGTCCCTTACTGTGGACAGGATTAGGGCAGTGCCGTGCTGGAGGCGGCCCTGCCCAGGCACCAGTGGGCCACCAGCATCTTGCAGGAGGAGATATCACATGAGAAAATCAATTGCCTCGATTGTCACAGGATTAGCGGTGGTCTTTGTCGCGGGGCTCTCTGTCGGCTGGGCGCAGCAGGCGACGGTCAAGATCTTGTCACCAACGGATGGGGAAACCATAGGGCCCAGCATTTTGGTGACGTGGGAGTTCAAGAAGGCGGGGAATGCCGATCACGTCCACCTGCACCTGGACGGGGTCAACCAGGGGCCTCAGTTCGGGACGTCGCTGGAACTCAAGGGCCTCTCGAACGGGTCGCACACAGTTCGGGTCATCGCTGCTACCAAGAGCCACCAAGAGATCGGACCCGAGGCCAGCGTGAAGGTGAACGTGAAGGAGGGCACGGCGGCGCCGGTAACGCCACCTCCAGCCCCTAAGCGGAGTTGGGGGTACTAGCCGCGGGCCTCGCCGAGGGGAGTGGTGGCTGCCAATTTCCTCTACGCGATAAACCAATTCTTCCATAATGTGCTCGTCGTCGCCTTCGTGGGAGGATCCTTATATGTGGTCCTGCTCATCCGGGAGCGCCGGAGCGGGGAAGGAAAAGACGCGGCAGATGCCGGAACGGAGGCCTTCCTCCTGAAGCAGCCCCGCAGGGAATTCTGGATCCTGGTGGCCTTGATGACGACAGGAGCCAACTTTGGAGTTCTGAGCCTTGCCTTGTACGGCAAGTTGCCTGACCTCACCCTCATCGCCTGGAGCGCCCTCGCGGGCAAGATCCTCCTCGGGCTCATCTGTCTGGGGATCCTTTGGCGTCTCTGGAAGAGAATCGTTCCCGAGTTGGCGCTGCTCTCGCAGCGCGAGGGAAGCGGAGGCCGCCTGAATCCGTCGGATCAGGGGCGCCTCGCGACCCTCCCCCAGCGGTGGGAAAGATCATGGCTCACCCTCCTGTTCCTCGGCTGGCTTATCCTTTTTTGCGCCGCCGTCCTGCGCTACACATCGTAGGGACAGAGAAACGCAGCGCAGTACCCGGTCCGCACAGCTCGTCCAGATGAAGATAGTCACAATAGGTGGCTTTCATAACCGCTACGCCGGGACGAAGTAGACATCGGTCGGTTTGAACTTGGAGAGACGCCGAAACTTTGCCCGAACCTTCATCCCGACCCAGTTCATTGAAGGGTTCAGCGGACCGACACCAAGCAGCCGCGAGAGAAACAGCGTATCGACACCAGGCCACTCCACCAGGATCAGCACAAAGGGGGTCTCCTTCAGGAACTCCTCGCTCCCGAAGTAACAGACGGTGAAGGTGTGGACCGCGCCGACCTGCGGCAGTTCGAACCAGTCGCACTCAATACCGCAATCCATACAGTGCAGCTTGGGCGTCGCATATTTGTAGCCACACTTCGTGCAGACGGTCCCTAGCAACTTCCCATTAGCCAGGCCGGCAAAGAATGGAGAGTCCTGTCCGTAGCTGTGGATGTAATCAATCTGATACGGCTGCTTGAGGATGATAGGGGCCATAGTTTTGAGCTGGGCCAAGTCCTTGGGGAACGGGACATTGAATAGGACAGTCCCGTCGTCGGTCTCCGGCAACGCGACGGGCTCCTCGTCCGTAAGCTTGCGATTAGCTCTCTCACCCTTGGCGTTCGCCATTGTGCCTCCCTCCTAAGCCTGCCTACCAAACCCCCGTTTACCCTTCGACAAGCTCTGGGTTAACGGTATAGGCATTGAAATACCGGCTTTTTCCCGTTCGTGCTGAGCTTGTCGAAGCACGACATAAGGTTTGTCAGACCTTCTCCATGATGCTCACGGTGACGTATGTCCCGGTGCCGGCGTGGCTGTGTATCGCCCCACGTCTGGCACCCTTGACCTGCAGTCGGTCGTTACCAAAATGCTTTTTGATGCTCCCTTGCAGTTGCCACAAGGCGAAGACCGCCTGCATCAGGCCGGTAGCCCCCACCGGATGGCCGCAGGCGATCAGGCCTCCCGAGGGGTTAACCGGAAGCGTCCCGGGCTTTTTGAGCGTCAGACCGTAGTCGAGGTTAGGCAGAAATGGGTTCCCCTCCTCCGTCCATCGGCCGCCCTCCCCGTACTTACAGAGGCCCATGTCCTCGTAGGTCTGAATCTCAGAGGAGGTATAGGCATCGTGCAGTTCGATGAAATCCAGCTCCTTGATCGGATGGGTGATCCCGGCCATTTCGTAGGCCAGCTTGGCAGCCATCCGGCCTGCCCGAAATGAATGGATGCCCGGGTACTTGAGACCCCGGTAGTCGCTGGCCCGCTCATGCGGGAGCAGCAGCACCTGGCGGTGAGGTCGGTCGGCCATCCGCATCGCGTCAGTCCCACGACCGATGCCAACGATCTTGGCCGGCTTGAGCCGCTTACCACTCGCCTTCTCCAGTTTGTTGACCCCCTCCTCGCTGGCGAGGATCGTGGTTGCTGCCCCATCGGACATAACGCAGATATCCAGACGGGTCAGCGGCCAGGCCACCATCGGCGCGCGACGTACATCTTCGATCGTGAGGAGCCTTCGCTTCTGGGCATAGGGGTTATGAAAGGCGTTATTGTGATTCTTGACTGAGACGTGGGCCATCTGCTCGACGGTCGTGCCGAACTCCTGCATGTGCCGGACCACCATCATCGCGTAGTAACCGCTATAGAAACCGCCCACGGGATAGTCAAAGCTCACATCGGAGGCCAGCGCGATGAATTCATTCCCTTTCCAGGTATTCACATGCGACATCGTCTCGAAGCCGTAGGCCACACAAACATCCATGAGGCCCGAGGCCACCGACTTCCATGCCTCTTGAAAGCAGAGCCCTCCCGTGGCGCCTCCGCCTTCGACCCGGTGGCTCGGCTTTGGACAGAGCCCCAGGTAGTCCTGCACCATGATGCCCGACATCAACTGTCGCTGAAAATGGTCAGAGAAGTACGATGCAACCGATCCGTCTACAATCTCGAAGAACTTCCGGTGCTCGAGCCCGAGGTCCTTGAGGGCATAGTCGTACGCCTCCTTCACCATCGGTTGGAAGGTGACGTCCGGCCGAGCCTTCGCGAACTTGCTCACGCCTCCCGAGACTATGTATACCGGCCGCATAAAGCGCTCTACCCCCTCTCCGTCATTGCGAGCAAAGCGAAGCAATCTCGCGGTTCTTACACTGCTTCACCTCCGCTCAAAAATGTCTACCTATGCCGAGGCAAACTCCCTGGCATGAAGAATCTCACCGCTCCCCATCGGGCGTATATCCGCCTCCGTCAACGTGAGGACCGCAACCGTTTTTCCTTCAGCAGTGACGAACTCAACCTCATACGCCCCCTTGTCAACGTACCGATGTACCACTGCCCCGACGTCGCCCTTCTCCAGGCCGCGCTCAGGAACATCATGGGTGAGCACGACTGTCTCCAGCTCTCGAATCATTTCATCCCCTCCCAACCATATCAGATCGGATATGCAGTTACGAAGCGTGGGGGATCCTGACCCTCTTCAATGATCCACACCGTTCGCAACCTGACCTTATCACCATACGGTGTCGCGATCGAACCATCAACGATATACTTGGTACCGTATGCTGAGGCTGCAGTCTCCACGATCTCTTCTGCGCTGGCAATTCCGATCAAGGCTTGCTGAAGGATCGCCAGGTTTGATTCATCAAACCCGACCCCCCGAAAGAACCTCGCCTTCGATCTCCCGATCGGGTGCGATTGAGATACCAGATAATGTTCCAGCTTGTCGCGATCGACTTGCGCTCTCTCAGCATGTGGCAGCCTCATCCGTTCATCTCATCATTTACAATCTTGCGTCTAGCCCAACGTCCTTGAGGGCATAGTCGTACGCCTCCTTCACCATCGGTGGAAGGTGACGTCCAGCCGAGCCTTCGTGAACTTGCTCACGCCTCCCGAGACCATGTACACCGGCCGCATCGAGACCTCCTCTTTTTGGTAGCAGGACTCACATCCAGCCTAGTTTACGCGGCTGGAATTCATCCCACAAGACCGAAAATATACTTAATGTCGAATCTAGATAATACTTCATAACTACTAGCATATTAAGATTCACTTCCTGATGCTATTTTTCACGAACTCGATCGCTTCGGTCGTAGTCGTACCTGGCGTAAAGATAGTGGCGAGCCCGGCCGCTTTGAGTTTCGGGATGTCATCGGAGGGGATTGTGCCACCACCAAAGACGACGATGTCATCGACCCCACGCTCCTTGAGCAGCTCCATGACCCTTGGGAACAGGTACATATGAGCCCCGGACAGACAGGACATGCCGATGGCATCCACGTCTTCCTGGATGGCCGCGCTCACGATCATCTCGGGGGTCTGCCGAAGCCCGGTGTAGATCACCTCCATCCCGGCGTCGCGGAAGGCTCTGGCGATAACCTTGGCGCCCCGATCGTGCCCGTCAAGGCCCGGCTTGGCGATTAACACGCGGATCTTCTTTTCTACCTTCGCTGCCATTACCAACTCCTGCCACTGTCATTGCGAGTCGCAGGCGAAGCAATCCAACCGTTCTTGCCTGAAATCCGACTCCAACTACGGTGAGATTGCCACGCTCCCTTCGGTCGCTCGCAATAACGATACAGGGGACTTCCAAATCAATAGCTAAATAATCGAGGGCTCCTTGTATTCACCCCAGACCTCGCGAAAGACGCCCATGATCTCGCCCAAGGTCGCATAGGCCCGAACCGCGTCAAGAATCCTCGGCATCAACAGATCCTTGTCCCACGGATCATTCCCGGCTGCCGCTCGACCAAGCGCCTCGAGCGACCGCATCACCACATCCTTGTCGCGCGCGCGGCGAAGCCGCTGAAGACTTTCAATCTGCCGTGCCTCGGCCTCACGGTCGATGGAGAGGGTCGGGATCGGTACTTCTTCGTCTGCCGTGAATCGATTCACGCCAACGATGATCTTCTCGCCCCGTTCGATAGCCTGCTGATATGCGTAGGCGGCATCGGCGATCTCGCGCTGGGGGAAACCCTTCTCGATCGCCCGGATCATCCCGCCCAGGTCATCGATACGCCGGAAATATTCCCAGACCCCCTCCTCCATCTGATTTGTCAACGTCTCGACATAGTAGGAGCCGGCCACCGGATCGATCGTGTTGGTGACGCCGCTCTCATGCGCGATGATCTGCTGCGTCCGCAGCGCGATGGTGGCGGCTTCTTCCGTCGGGAGCGCCAACGCCTCGTCCATGGCGTTGGTGTGCAGCGATTGCGTGCCACCCAGGACGGCCGCCAGCGCCTGGATCGCGACCCTGATGATATTGTTGCGCGGCTGCTGGGCGGTGAGGGAACACCCTGCTGTCTGGGCATGCGTCCGCAACAGCCAGGAACGGGGATCTTTCGCCCCGAACCGCTCCCGCATGATCCGAGCCCACAGCCTTCTGGCCGCCCGGAACTTGGCCACTTCCTCGAACAGGTCGTTGTGGCAATCGAAGAAAAAGGAGAGGCGTGGGGCAAACGCGTCGACCCCAAGACCCGCCTTGATGCTCTCCTCCACATAGACCATTCCATCAGCCAGCGTGAAGGCGAGTTCCTGTAATGCGGTGGCCCCCGCCTCCCGGATATGGTAGCCGCTGATACTGACGGTATTCCAGCGCGGCAGGTGCTGCGCACCGAACAGGATGGTGTCGGTCACCAGCCGGACCGACGGTTCGATCGGATAGATATACTCTTTCTGCGCGATGTACTCTTTCAGGATATCGTTTTGGACCGTACCGCCGATCTGATGGTACGGGACGCCCTGCTTCTCGCAGACGGCAATATACATCGCCCACAAGACTGCGGCGGGAGAGCTGATCGTCATGGAGGTGGTGACCTCGCCGAGCGGAATCCCCTCGAACAGCGTCTCCATATCGGCGAGCGAATCGATGGCAACACCGCACTTGCCCACCTCCCCGGCCGAAGAGGGGTGGTCCGAATCATACCCCATCAAGGTCGGCAGATCGAAGGCGGTGGACAGCCCCATCTGGCCCTGCTCGAGCAGATACTTGAACCGTCGGTTGGTTTCGTCGGCGGTCCCGTACCCGGCGAACATCCGCATGGTCCAGAGCTTGCCGCGGTACATCGTCGGCTGAACCCCGCGGGTGTAGGGGTAGTCGCCGGGAAATCCAAGCTCCCGCAGGTAATCCCATTCGGACAGGTCGGCCGGTGTGTAGAGGCGCTCGACCGGGGTCATTGACGCCGTCGTGAAGCGCTCGGCCCGTTCAGGCGTTTGAGCAAGGGCAGGCTTCAGCGTGTCGGCCTCCCACCGCGCCTTCTCTTCCTCGATCCGCTTCAGGTCGTTCTGCTCAGACATGGTAATCGGACTCTCGCGCAGTGTCTTAGAAATAACTCCACACTGAAAACCCGTTCGGGCTGAGCCTGTCGAAGCCCTGTTTACGCACCCTTCGACAAGCTCAGGGTGAACGGAAGGTATAATTCAAGAATCAGTACATTAGCGATCACAGCTCAGCTACGCCACGGATCACAAGCTAAATGCTAACCTCAGGAGGCTGCATTTATTCTACACTTTGCGCCATCAGCTCTGCCACGTCAAGCGGTCTGGTCCGCCCGATCGCATCCTTCACCTTCAGCGCATCCTCGAACATGATCAGGCAAAAGGGACAGGCGCTCGCCAGTACCTGCGGCTGAAGGGCCAGCGCCTCTTCGGTCCGCTCCCAGCTTACCCGTTTGCCGGCCTTCTTCTCAAGCCACATCAACCCGCCCCCCGCGCCGCAGCAGAAGCCGCGTTCCCGGCATCGGTCCATCTCCTTGACCGCGAGCCCTGGGATGGCGCCAAGAAGCTGTCTGGGCGGGTCGTAGACGCCGTTGTGCCGTCCGAGATAGCACGGGTCGTGAAACGACGCCACGCCATCGATCCGCTTCTCCGGCCGCAGGCGTCCCTCTTTCACCAAGTCGGCCAGCAACTGCGTGTGATGAACAACCTCGTAGCTGCCTCCCAGCTTGGGGTATTCGTTCTTAATCGTATTGAAGCCGTGCGGGCAGGTCGTGACGATCTTCTTGATGCCGTAGCGGTTCAGCGTGGCGATGTTCCCCCTGGCCATCGTCTGGAAGAGATACTCGTTTCCGATCCGTCGGGCTGGGTCCCCCGTGCATCGCTCCTCTTCGCCCAAGATCGCAAAATCGATACCGGCGCGTTGCAGGAGCTTGGCGAAGGCCGCTGCCACCTGTTGGTTTCGCTCATCAAAGGCCGCAGTGCAGCCGACCCAGTATAGTATCTCCGGCGGACCGTCCGCGGCTACGATCTTCACGTCGAGCCCCTTTGCCCAGTCGGTCCTGGAGGCACTCGCCCCACGGAACGGATGGCCCCGCTCTTCCAAGCTTCGCAAGGCCGCCTGCATCGTCTCCGGAAAGGCGGCCTCTTCCATCACCAGGTGGCGACGCATCTCGACGATCTTCGGGATCGGTTCAATGAAGATCGGGCATTCCTGATGGCAGGCCCCACAGGTGGTGCAGGCCCACAGGGCATCGTGGGAGATCACCTCACCGACCATCTTTCGGGAATCCTCTCCGTCGTACACCCGGCGCATGTGATCGCGCAGGTCGATAATCACTCCTTTTGGCGTCAGCGGCTTGCCGGTGGTCCAGGCCGGACAGGCAGCCTGGCAGCGGCCACACTCGGTGCACGCCTCGAGGTCGAGGAGATCCTTCCAGGTGAGCTGGTTGATCGCTCCGGCGCCAAATCGCTCTGCTCGGTCCAGATCGATCGGTCGCAGTACCCCTGAGCCTTCCCGGTTCTTCAGCAGGACATTGGCGGCAGCAGACGTAATGTGCATACCCACGCCATAGGGCAGAAGAGCGATGAAGGTGAAAGCCATGGTGGCATGGGACCACCAGAGGACCCGATGGAGGAAAAGCTGCTGGGCGTGATCAGTCCTACGAAACAGGCTGGATGCCAGCCAGCCGCCCGGAGACCAACGACCCCACGGATCGGCCGTGGCCGAAATCCGCAACCCCTCAATCAGAAATCCGGTCACCAGGATGATGAGAAGCAGCCCCAGCAGAATGCCGTAACTCTCGGCCAGACGAGGCGTCAGGAGCCGATCGGGTCGCAGGCCATAACGCCTGGCGAGCACAATCAGCACGCCGACAATGGCCGCCACCCCGAACAGATCGACGGTCAGCGACATAAAATAGAGGTAAAACTGTCCGCGCAGGGTGGGAATGCCGAGATAGTCCTGAAGGGCTACGAGACAGGTCGCGATAAAGAGGATGATAAACCCCCAGGAGATCAAACGGTGCAGCAGCCCCGAGAGGGGATCTTTGGCGATCCGCCGCTGCCACAAGGCATACGTGACAACGCCTTTGAACCGGTCCCATAGGCTGCCCACGACGGCAGCCGGCTCTCCCGCGAGTATCATGCGGGTATGCCGGTAGATACCGTAGGCGTAGACGACAAGGAAGGGAAAGAACAGCAGGTACAGGAACAGGTGCCCCGGGATGTTCCAGTAGATCTCGCGCATGGGGGTCATGGCAGCACTACTGTTTTATCTTTTCGTTAGTTCCCGGCAGTGTTGGGTCAGCGCAGTCGCTACGGCCTTCCAATCTTCGACGATGCCGAGTTGGGCCACCTTGAAGATCGGCGCCGCGGGATCAGTATTCACCGCCACGATACACTTCGAGCCGGAGATTCCGGCGACGTGCTGGGTCGCGCCGGAGATCCCGAAGGCAAGGTACAGTTCCGGATTGACGGTCCTACCGGTCTGGCCTATCTGCCAGGATGGCGGGACCCATCCGGCATCGGTGGCGGCCCGCGACGCGCCGACAGCGCCCCTCAGGACCTGCGCCAGCTCCTCGAGGAGTTTGAACCCGTCCGATCCGTGTATTCCCCGCCCGCCGCTCACCACGATCTTGGCATCCCCCAGATTGATGCCGGTCGCCTCCTCCTGGACCCGCTTGGTAAGGTGCGTCTTGAGCTGCGAGGCTTCTAGGACTACATCGACTCGGATCTCCTCGCCCGTGCGGCCCTCCTCTCGCACGGCCGGCTCCAGTGTCCGGAGCTTGGCCGTTGCGACGACCGAATTCATGCGAGGCTGGACGACCGCCATCGCCTTCCCCCCGTAGGCCGAGCGTGTAAACTGCAACCGACCGGATGCCTGGTCCAGGTCGAAATCGATGAACTCCCCGATAAAGGCGGCCTGAAGCCGATAGGCCAGGCGCGGGCCCAGCTCGCGTCCTGTCACATCGCCGGGCAGCAATACGACGGACGGCTGAGCGCGCTCGCAGATCTGATGCAGGGCGAGTGTATACGCATCACCTTGATACCCTTTAAGCAAGGGATGCTCAGCTCGATAGACCTGATCGGCACCGTGCGCAAACAGCAACGGAACGTATGAACCGACCTCTGTTCCCAAGATGGCTGCGGCCACCGGCTGGGCCAGCTTCTCCTTCAGCCTGCTTGCGCCTGCAAGCAGTTCCAGCGTATCTCGCGAGAGCCTACCGTCTTTCGTCGTCGCCAACACCAATATACCGGGCATCTCCCTCCTCTCATCAAATCAGCTTGAGCTCGCGCAGCCTGGCCGCCAGGTTCGCGGCCTTTTCCTCCGACGTATTCCCCTCGATCATTTCGCACTTAGACTCTTTGACCGGGATATAGACATCGGTGATCGCGACCTTGGCGGTACCCGAGCCGATTCTCTCCTGGTCGAGCCCGAGATCCGCCGCCTTCCAGACGGGAATCGTCTTCTTGGCGGCTGTCATAATATCCCTCAGCTTGGCGTAGCGGGGAGCATTCGTCTCGTCAGAGCTGATGGCTGCTAGAAGAGGGGTCTTGGCTTCGATCAGCTCATACCCATCCTCTACCACTCGACGAACGACCACCTGTCCATCCTTCACCTCGATCCGGGTGACATATCCGACATACCCGATCTCGAGCTCTTCAGCCAGAAAGGCCGGGACGGCCCGATCTGCCCAGTCCCCCGACTCGCAGCCGGTCAGAATCAGGTCATATGCGCCCGCCTTCCGGATCGTGTTCGCCAGCGCATGGGCAATCCCCCGCTGATCAGAGCCCACCAGAAGCGGCTCATTGACCAGGATCGCCTCGTGGGCGCCCATCGACAACGCGCTTCTCAGCGCGGTCATCGCGGTTGCGCCGCCGATACTGATGGCCGTCACCGTGGCGCCCTGCTTCTCCTTGAGCTGAATCGCCACCTCGAGCGCATTAGCGTCATACGGACTGATGACCAGCGGGTTGTTCCCCTGGACCTGTCGCTTGGTCCGGGGATCGATCATGAACTGGCTCATCGGAATCTCGGGATCGATAATCTGCTTGATACACACAACGATATTCAGTGGCATAGCTCCTTCCTGTCGTTGCGAGCGACCAACGGGAGCGTAGCAATCTCACCGCCGTTGTCCTGAAGGACTGTGAGATTGCTTCGGCTTCGCCTCGCAATGACACAGCCTCTTGCATATCTATTCTAATTCAGCAATTGATGCGCGATTACCAGCCGCTGAATCTCAGACGTTCCCTCGTAGATCTCAGTGATGCGGGCGTCGCGGAATAGCCGCTGGGCCGGAAAATCATAGAGATAGCCGTAGCCGCCGTGAATCTGGAGCGCCTTCGTAGCGGCCCGACTGGCGGTCTCCGACGCGAACAGCTTCGCCATCGCCGATTCCTTGGTATGCCGAAGCCCCTTATCCTTCAGCCAGGCCGCCCGATAGGTGAGCAGCCTCGCCGCTTCTATCTGCACCGCCATATCAGCGATCATCCATTGTATCGCCTGAAACGACGCAATCGGCTTGTCGAAGGCGACCCGCTCCTTGGCGTACCTGATCGAGATGTCCAGCGCCGCCTGGGCGATCCCCACCGCCTGCGCCGCGATGCCGATCCGGCCGGCATCAAGAGTAATCATGGCGATCCTGAACCCCTGCCCAAGCTCGCCCAGCAGGTTGTCGGCAGGTACGCGGCACTGTTCGAAGACGACCTGACAGCAACTGGTACCGTGGAGCCCCAATTTTTTCTCCACCTTCGAGATGGTGAAGCCCGGCGTGCCCTTCTCCACCAGGAAGGCACAGACCCCTTTGGCTCGAAGACGGCGATCGATCGTGGCAAAGACCAGCGCCAGATCAGCCTCCAAGGCATTCGTAATGAAGTTCTTCGTCCCGTTCAGGATGAATGTCTCGCCCTCCCTGACGACCATGGTCTGCTGGGCCGACGCATCCGATCCGGCGCCCGGCTCGCTGAGCGCAAAGCAGCCGAGCAGCTTACCGCCGGCCAGCGGGATCAGGTAGCGCTGCTTTTGGGCCTCCGACCCGAACTTATACAGGGCATCGGCAACCAGCGAGTTGTTAACCGACATAATGACGCTGGTTGAGGCGCAGGCTCGAGCGATCTCCTCCATACCGATAGCGTAGCACACATTGTCCGACCCGGCGCCGCCGTATTCCGTGGGGATCGCCACGCCCATCAGCCCGAGCTCTCCCATCTTCTTGACCGTCTCCTGCGGGAAGAGCCCTTCTTCGTCCACCTGCTTGGCCAGCGGCGCGACCTCTCTGGCGGCGAAGTCGCGTACCATCTCCCGAAACAGGCGCTGTTCCTCAGTCAGCTCGAACTTCATTCGGCTACTTTCCTTTGAACGTAGGCGGACGTTTCTCCAGGAAGGCGCTCACGCCCTCGGCCTTGTCCTCAGTCGCAAAGCAGAGCGCAAACAACTGAGCCTCATGGGCAAGCGCTCGCTCCAGCGCCATATCATACCCGTCCTCAATCGCCTCCTTGGCTGCTCTGACCGCCAATGGACCCTTCATGACCAGCTTGTCGGCAAGCTTTCTCACCTCGACCATCAGTTGATCGGCCGGAACGACCTTGTTCAGCAGACCGAGACCCCATGCCTCCTGAGCATCGATCATCTCGCCGGTCAGCACAAGCGCTTTCGCGCGCTGTTTGCCGATCAGCCGCGCCAACCGTTGCGTTCCTCCGGCGCCCGGGATAATCCCGAGGTTGATCTCAGGCTGGCCGATCCTGGCCGCCTCCGACGCATAGACCATGTCACAGGCCATCAACAGCTCGCACCCTCCACCCAGCGCATACCCGTTGACCGCAGCAATGACCGGCTTTGGCAACCGCTCGATCTCCAGAAAGAGCTGCTGGAGGCGCCGGACAAACATCCACGCGTCAATCGGGCTCATCGCCTTGAACTCGGTGATGTCGGCCCCGGCAGCGAACGCCTTGTCCCCTGCGCCCGTGATCACCACCACCCGGACGCCCGGGTCGTCCCGGACCTGGCGTACCGCCTGTTCCAACTCCCCGACCATCGCCAGATTGATCGCATTCAGCGCCTTTGGGCGGTTCAATGTGATGATCGCGAGGCTGCCCTCCATCTGCAATTCAAGCGTCTGGAAGTCCATGGCTCCCTCCGATTCCATTTTATCTTCGACTGCCTCGTCACTTCACGGTGAGGGTGATTTTCTGCGTCATACCGGCACCCGCCAGTGCAATATGTGCCCCGTCAGCGGCCTGTAAACACAGGGTGTGGGTACCGGATGACAAGGCCAGTTCAGCTTCCATCTGCCCCTTACCGTAGTGCAGGTGGGTGGCATCCGCCGGCACTACCTTGCCGGCGGCTACGCAGTCAGTGTCCACCATGATGTGAAGATGACCCGCTCCAGCCTTGACTTTCCCGGCGGGTTCGATGCCAAAGTTCTCTGCACCCATTGTGACCTTCACTGGACTGATAACGGTCGCACCATCGCGCGGCGAGGTAAAGAACACGCGGGCTTGGCCGGCGGCGTGCGCCGCGTAGGTCGAGGGCCCGACCACGAGCAGGAGCAGAGCCAAGGCAAATGCTGATCGAGACGTACGCTTTGAAACGTTCATGATGTACCTCCTGGATGGCTAGTGAGCCACTCCATGTGCTAGCGGATAGCTAATTGACATAGTGCGACTCTTGTCGGTGACTCAAACCAATTTCACAATGAGATACGGCGGGCCGTCTACCGCGGAGTTTCACGTAACCGCCTACACCCATGGCGGCCCACTGGTAGCTCCATCGCGAGTTCAGCACGCCCCATTCCTATTCCTCGGGTGCGGCCCATTCAATTTCATTATCAAGGTTCTCGAAGGCCTTAAATGGGTCCACCTGCGACAGTTTCAGCGTAGCCAGACAACTTTGATATGCCGAGGCCATATTCTCATTCGATTTACTTTCTAGGGACATGAAACGGTCCTTCAATTCACGCTTGACTTTAGAGTGGTAATTATCCAACCAAGAACAGACCTTCTCTCGAAAGAGTTTCTTGCCTCCCCAGAGGGTTGTTCCGAAAGTTATGATGTCGCCGTGCCTCTCCTCCTTTGCCAGGTAGCGTGTGAGCAGCGCCATTGTATAGTAAGTGAGGCTGCTCGGCTTCGGGGCCCCTGGGTTAGGCTCAAGGTCAAGGTTCTTTTTGAGCACCACACCGAGGACATTGTGAAGATTCTGAAGAAAGACACAAAACGCTATAGAACTCACGTGGGATGGCGCGAACGTCTTCGCGTACAACCTATCACTTTCGAAGATGTCATTCGGATGATGGGCTGCGTGGATCTCTCCTGCTACCGCAGCGATGGATCGGGCGAGATCCACGATCGAAACATAGGAGCCAGCCGTCTGGGCATAGATGTCTGCGAGAAGCTCCGGGTTCGTTCGCTCCAGCTGCTCAAAAGCGCCCTCCTGTCGCTGGTAGAATATATTGTGCCTACGAAAGCGTTGCTCCAGTTCGAGTTGTTCCGAGTCGTTCGCCCGGAGTGCAGCGGCGGAAATCGAGTTTTGGCGGTTGTTCGCAACGGTGACCCGCCTCACGAGTTCTTCGCTCTTTGTCGTAATCACGCGAACAGGAATGCGAACACGCTTCCAAAGATCCTCGTTGAGCTTCCCCTTGGCAGATGCGTCCGTTGCGAACATATGGGCTGTCTTTATCGTCTGACAACCATTCAAAACATACGGGTCGCGCACCCTGCAGAGCCCATTGTCGACTTCCGCCTCGCGGGCAAAGATCGTCACCCCATTGTGGTAGAATGCGAACAACTCAGGCGAATCCTCTCCTTGCGTCACAAGGCGCTTGAGTGTCTCTCGAATCTTGCCCGATGGTCCGGTCTCGACATTTGCCTTTCTGCTGATAAAGTAGCGGATGTTCTTAGAGAAAAGCTCGCTACGTCTCTCGTTGTATAACTTGACCAACTCCGCAAGGACCCCTATGCCGTAGAAAAAGGCTGCATCCTGTCCCGAATGAGTCGTCCTGCACGAGACTGCCTCTAGCGTCAAGTTTGACCAGACGGGCGGTGCCTGTACGTCCGCGACATGGAACGCGAAATCGGCGGGTCCCAGAAACGACGTTGTGACGGTGTGCTCGGAGAGGTGCTCCGATGCTGCCTCAAGCAGCATGGCGCGCGCCGGCTCCGTCTTCTTATAGATATACTCCGGATCTTCGCCGGAAAGATGGATAACGACAAAGTCGATGGCGAGCGCACTACGCTCTTCGTGTGAAAGCCGGTTTAGCGTTGCACGTAGATTCACGACCACCTTGTTCTCCAGAAGGGCGATGCTTTCCTCGCCTCGAAGGAGCCTAGCCACCAGTGGGACTCCCTTTCTTGCAACTTCCCGAAAGCTCTCGGCGATCAGGGCATGCTTGATGGTGTACTTGCTCTGGATGATCACAAGGCGATTGCGACCTTCGTTGCGGTGCAGATGAAAGGCATCGATCGCAGAGTCATGCCCCTTGGGGCCTGACTCAAGTGCGGGGTCCGAAGTTTGCGCGATGGCTACCGTCTCGGGAATCTGAAACCTGCGGGTCAGATACCACGCAGGGAAACAATCCTCGGCCTTCCCGCCATAGGCCGTCTTTACGCGAAATGCCTCTACCTGTGTTCGGACAAGGGTCGAGTCCATGTACCCTCCCTGATTGAGCATACTGATTTGTCTATCCCGATTAGGCGATTCATGTAGTTAAGGCGGATTCTATTGTGTTCTTCAGTAGTTAGCAAGGGATATCTTCACGGCCGAGATGGGACAAACACCGGTCAGTCTCGCCACCTCTTGCTTCAGAAACTCCGGGAGGGTCCCCTGGAAACAGGACAGCCCTTTGGGGCTTCCCGTATCCCAAGGGGCTGTGACAGATTCCTCCCGCTGAGCGCTGGTGCGGTTGGCTTATCGGCTCTCTCTGGCTGCTATGACCACCCCACCTCGCGGTGACACCCCTTCGGCAGGCTCAGAGCAGGCTTTTGCTCTGCTCCTCGCCTCCCGCCTGCTGGTAGGCGGGTTGGCTCGGCGCGAGGACTCTTGCTTCGCTCGCTCTGTGTCATGCCTGACACACTCGTATGCCTCGCTGGTCGTTGGCAGCCGGAGGTTGACGGCCATCCGTGTGTAGGCAATGGTTGGCCGATGTTATGCTGCAGGTATCCACTTCATTGCTAATCGACGCCGTGACGCCGCACAATCACGAAGATACATATTGATTAGCGTTTGATACGGGACGCTTACCTCTTCAGCGAGTTTTCTAAAATATTCGATGGTTGCATCGTCTACCCGGATGGTGAGCTGTCTCTTCACGCGCTTGGCGTAAGGATTCCTTGTTGCCTTTGAAAAGTCATATCCCTTTCTCATATTCTCCTCCTTCGCATATATTGTGATGTCTCTGATTTAGTGGCCTTCCAGACAGAGATTATGCGGACTGTATCCGATTCTTCTCGATAACAGTGACATACCACAAGCAGTCGGGCAATCGCGCTGAGGCCCAAAAGAAGAAATCGGTCTTCATCTTCCGAGTGGTCGGGATCATGCATGCATGAACAAGGCATTATCATCGGCGAATACTATCTGGCCTTCTTCGAATGAGACGCCATGCTTTTTCTTGTTGATGGCGTTTTTTCGTTCGTCCCAGACAAAGCAAATTGTACCCGTATGTACGACATACCGACAATGTCACTACACGTCAAGGCTTTGTTGCCTGCTTCAGATGCTCCGGGAGGGTCCCCTGGAAACAGGACAGCCCCTTGGGGCTCACCGTACCCCAAAGGGCTGTGACAGATTCCTCCCGCTGGACGCGGATCGGTTGGCTTATCGTTTTCCAGTGGCCGTTAAGCAGGTCGGCTCCGCAATCACCTGGCGCGAGAACTCTCACCTCGCTTGTTCTGTGTCATACCTGGCACACACGCAGAACTGTGACACACTGCCCGCGACCTATGTCGTCATAGAGAGAAATGTCAATGTTTGAAACTCGGTGCCTTTTTCTTAGCGCGCTCCGTGCTTCTCCAGCAGTTCAGCAACTTTCGGATGATGATTCGAAGACGCATACATCAGGGCCGTCCCGCCATTACTAGCCTTGGCGTTGACATCAGCGCCTTTATTGAGCAGCAACTCCGCAACCTCGGAATGCCCATTCCCAGACGAATATATCAAGGCCGTTAGGCGATTATTATCCCTCGCATTCACATCGGCCCCTTTATTGAGAAGCAGCTCTGCGACCCCGGAATGACCACTCAAGGCTGCACGCATCAGGGCCGTCTCGCCATCATTATCGCTTGCGTTCACATCAGCGCCTTGATTGAGCAGCAACTCCGCAACCTCGACATGACCTTTCTCAGACGCACGCATCAGGGCCGTGTCGCCACCATCATTGCTTGCGTTCACATCAGCGCCTTGATTGAGCAGCAGCCCTACAACTCCGGTTTGTCCATACCAAGACGCCCGCATCGTGGCGGTCCCGCCATCACTAGCCTTGGCATTGACATCAGCGCCTTGATTGAGCAGAAGCCCTGCGACCCCGGAATGCCCTCGCTCAGCCGCCCGCATCAGAGCGGTCCCGCCATCACTAGCCTTGGCGTTGACATCAGCGCCTTTATTGAGCAGCATCTGTGAAATCCCGGAATGCCCGTGCCAGGACGCATGCATCAGGGCAGTCCAGCCATCTTGGTCCCTCGCGTTCACATCAGCGCCTTCAGCTAACAGGCTCTTGACTTTTTCGGTGGATCCAGATTTGGACGCCTCGATGAGCTTTTCAGCAGACTTCCCACCACTCTCAAACAATGAGCCAAAGAAACCCATATAACTTCCTTTCAGATCTTACACCCCAGCCCGTCCACCTCGTCCAGCAAGTGGCTAAGGCCGATCCCCCGCCAGGACGCCACACGAACTCATCATACTGGGCCTTGTACTCCGAAGCGTGAGACGATTCCTTCCCATACTTTTTCGTAGTATGTCTCTCTTAACGTTTCGAATCGCTCAGGGGGAAGCCGTCCAAGCTCCTCGACACCAATCCGCTTCTTGGATTTTCCAAACTGCCCACCAATCATTTCGGGTGAGCCTCACTTCGTCTGTCGCGTTACAAGGCGCTGCAAAA
Source organism: Candidatus Methylomirabilota bacterium (assembly GCA_028870115.1). Lineage (NCBI taxonomy): Bacteria > Methylomirabilota (SeqCode) > Candidatus Methylomirabilota bacterium. Next base: position 35,113 of record JAGWQH010000036.1, on the reverse strand, counting down.
GCTGGTGAACGTATTAGTCGGGCTGACTCCATTAACTATTTTTGTAGTTAGGGCGGATTCTATTGTGTTGTTCAGGAGTTAGCAAGAGATATCTCACGCAAGGCTACGGGAACGGGGAGAGTCTGGCGCTTGACGCCTTAGCGGGCCTGTGCTAGAAGGAACGCACCACAAGCCACGGGGCCGGGCCGGGTCTGTCACAAGTGTGTGGCTTTCTACGAAGTCACGCGAGCGAAAAGAATTACGGAGCCTCTATGGATCATCACGCATTCATCAAAGAGCTCGAAGAGTTACGCGGCTGCGAGTTTATGTATCTGCGCGAAAGCCGGAAGATTGAGGATCTGGTTCAATCGTACCTGGAATCGCCGGAACTTCACAGCCTCGATCGCAATAGGCAGCTTCTCTATCACTTGCTCAACTCTGAGTACGCTCCCCTTCAGCGATTCACACGGACTGGCTTGCAGCCGGACGGATTTTGGGTTCGTACGTTCCCGCGAGTTGGACCTTGGATCATTTACGCCGGGGTCATCACCATCTGGGTGTTGGGTATCATTTATGCGCTCTTCTCGCACGGCTTCAACCGTCAGTCTCTTGGGGCGTGGGCTTTGGTTGTTCTGATGACAGGCTACATAGCGTATTACCTGCGTGGTTGGTTACGGCTCAGAGCGATCACAGATGAAGTGCGGGGACTTTTCGATCGCGAGATCCTGCATGGTCACTTCGATCCAACGACCCTGAGTGATCGTCTTCATGTGCTGAAGCAAAAGGGATTGCGGGTTCACCCAAACGCCTTTGCGCTGCTTCAGTTACAGCAACACCTGCAAGGTCCACCGGCGAACTCCGACACTTAACGGCGTACATGAAAACGTTGGTATCGGGATTTTACCCCTCGTGAGAGGGCCGGCTTCCACAACTGGTTCGACCTGATTGATCACGGCATAGTCAATCGAGAAATTACCTCTCCATACCGAGGGAATTTCTCAATAAGACATTGGCGATTGCCGATCTCGAATAGTTCAAAACGAAACGCCGGCGCACACACGACTGATCCAAATGCATAGGGAACTCCATCGCCGATTTCAGCGGCTTGCCAACAATTCTTCGGAACCGCGATAACCGGGGATTCGCCCGCAGAAACGTCAGGGCCTAATGTGAGCGATCTGAGTCTCCCTCTCGTATCGATGGTATGAAGCGTGATCTTGCCGTAATGAATATACCAGAGCTCTTCATTGTTGAGGACACGATGGAATGCTGAAAACGTTCCCGGAAGCATCAACCAATGGCCCGAGGTGCGATATTCATCGCGATGGGTCTCGACAAATTTCAACCCCTCTGGGTGGTCATACCAATCGTAACGTTTGATGAGTTGATCGAGCATAGTTCAGAAGAAGGGTGGACCTATCAGGTAAGCTGATCAGCCTATCCTGACCAACTGTTCTTGAAGCTGGCCCAAAACTCTATAACCTTTCCAGACACTTAACAAGAAAGTTGTATGGGCCGGGATCAACCCCGTCCCTACGGTGAGAGAGAACAGTGATCTCCTGTAGCAGAGCTCAAGCGCCATATGCTATGGTAAAAGCGGTCATTGGGGGGAGCGGTGAGGCGAACCAATGACGCGGTGGAGTAAGAGATGTCGCAACGGCAGATACACAAATACACACGAAGAGCCACCCGCCTACTGCTGATTGTGGCGGCTGTCGCGATTGCTTTGATCGTCCTGATGATGTTCGCCGCAGGGCGTTGAGAACACGGATGGCGAAGGTTGTCGTATATGTGATCCAAGAATAGAGATTGATCGCGCAACCCATTCATTTGCCTGTCATTGCGAGCACCCGAAGGGTGCGCGGCAATCTCAGCGTGGAACGGTTGGATTGCTTCGCTGCGCTCGCAATGACGCATTCTAATGTTCATTCTTGGGCATGACGAAATGATTTACAAACTCGGTTTCGACCAATTATACTACGGCCGGTCGAGACGAAGCCGCTCTTTACAACGGAGGGGAGAGGTGACGTGATAGGGGTCCAGAAGCCCACACCAGCGGAACTACGCAACATTTACTACTACCTCAAGCTCACCCGCGGCCTGGAACAGCGGGTGATTACGCTCTACCGACAGGGTAAGATCGTCGGCGGCGTCTACCTCGGCACCGGCGAAGAGGCCATCGCAGTGGGTAGCGCCTCCGCACTGGAGCCAGACGATGTCATCGCCCCCACTCATCGGGACCTCGGCGCGAATCTCACGAAGGGAATCACGCCGAAGGAGTATATGGCCCAGTACCTGGCCAAGCAGACCGGACTGACCCGGGGACGGGATGGTAATGTTCATTTCGGCGATATCACACGAGGCATCATCGGATTCATCAGTCCGATGGCCGACCTGCTGCCGGTGGCGGCGGGCGTTGCCCTCACCTTCAAGCTTCGGCGCGAGCGGCGAGTAGTCGCGGCCTTCTTCGGCGATGGCGCGTCAAGTCGCGGTGATTTTCATGAGGCTTTGAACTTCGCGGCGGTGCTGAAACTGCCCGTCGTCTTCGTCTGCCACAACAATCAGTACGCCTACTCCACCCCGCTCTCCCGTCAGATGGCTGTCGAGCATATAGCCGATCGCGCCAAGGCCTATGGGATGCCGGGCATCATCGTGGATGGCAACGATGTGCTCGCTGTCCGCGACTCCGTCTCCGAGGCGGTCGCTCGCGCGAGAGCGGGCGAAGGCCCTGCGCTCGTGGAAGGCAAAACGATGCGGATGCGAGGTCATGCCGAGCATGATGACGCCCTGTATGTTCCACCTGCCCTGCTCGAAGAGTGGCGAAAGCGGGATCCCATCGATCGATTCGCAGCGTATCTGCGGGACTGCAAGCTCCTTGATGACACTTCCGCCAAGGAGATCGACGACCGCATCGCGAAGGAGATCGAGGAGGCGGTCCTATTCGCAGAATCAAGCCCGCTTCCGGATGCAAAGGAGCTTCTCGATGGAGTCTACGCCGCTTAGCTGCCGGCTAACAGCTATTCGCCATATGTGAGGAGAGGATGGAAATCACCTATCTCGAAGCGATCCGCCAAGCCCTGTGGGAAGAAATGGACCGGGACGAGCGCGTCTTCATGCTCGGAGAGGACATCGGAGTCTACGGCGGCGCCTTCAAGGTGACAAAGGGATTCCTCGATAAGTTCGGGCCGGAGCGTGTCATTGACACGCCGTTGTCCGAGTCGGCGTTCGTCGGGGCCGCGATCGGCGCGGCCCTCATGGGAATGCGGCCGGTGGTCGAAATGCAGTTTTCCGACTTCATCGCCTGTGCCTTCGACCAGATCGTCAACATGGCGGCCAAACATCACTACCGCATCGGCGAACCGGTCCCCCTGGTTATTCGGGCCCCCTACGGCGGCGGCATCCACGCGGGGCCGTTTCATTCCCAGTGCCCCGAGGCGTGGTTTTTTCATGTGGCCGGCCTGAAGCTGGTGGCCCCCTCTACTCCTGCTGATGCCAAAGGCCTCCTGAAAGCCGCCATCCGCGATCCCAACCCCGTGATCTACTTTGAGCACAAGTACCTCTATCGTCATATCAAAGGGGAGGTGCCGGAGGGAGATACGATCGTGCCGATCGGCCAGGCGGAGGTGAAAAGAGCAGGCACTACCATCAGCGTGATCACCTACGGCGCCATGCTCCAGCAGTCACTCGCAGCCGCAGAGCGGCTCATACCTGAGGGGATCGACTTAGAGGTGCTGGACCTCCGAACACTTCAGCCCATGGATATGGCCACAATCGCCGCCTCGGTCAAGAAGACCGGACGGGCAATAGTGGTACATGAGGCGTCGAAGACCGGCGGCATCGGAGGCGAGATCGCGGCCCGGATCGGAGAGGAACTCTTCCAGTATCTGGATGCTCCTATCGTCCGCGTGGCAGCCCCCCATACCCCTGTTCCCTTCAGTCCCGTACTGGAGGAGGCATATCTGCCCAATGCCGACACAATCGCCGGCAAGGCGCGAGAGCTGGCCGGCTTCTGAGCGCCGACTATGCTCACTGAAGTCGTCATGCCCCAGATGGGCGAGAGCGTCGCTGAGGGGACGGTTGTCACTTGGCTTAAAAAGGTCGGGGAACTCGTCGCCAAAGACGAGCCGCTGCTGGCCATTTCTACGGATAAGGTAGACGTCGAGATCCCCTCGCCTGCGGTCGGGATCCTCACTGAGGTCGTTGTCCAGGAAGGCAGCACGGCGCCGGTCGGCGCTGTGCTGGCCTATATCACTGAGTCGCTACCCTCCAGCATTGTCTCCTCCGACAGGCCGATTGAGCAACGAGAAGTTGCCGTTCCGGTGACAACGACCGTTACGGAGACCGTCGCTCGGCCAAAGACGTGGTACTCCCCGGCAGTCCTCGAACTGGCAAAGGAATACGGCGTGGATCTCACCCAGGTGAGAGGAACCGGCTCAGAGGGTCGCGTCACCAGGACGGATCTGCTGGATTTCATCGCGCAGCGATCACAGACGACCGCTGCCGCGCCCCAAGTATCCCCTGAACCTCCCACTCCCCTTGTCGAAGACCAGATCCTCCCGATCAGCCCTATGCGAAAGGCCATCGCTGAGCATATGATCCGGAGCCAGCGGACCGCTGCTCACGTCACGCAGATCCATGAGGTCGATATGACGGCCATCGACCGATACCGGCAGGCACACCATGACGCCTTCCTCAAGCAGACCGGAATCACGCTCACCTTTCTTCCCTTTGTAGTGAAGGCCGTCGCGGATGGTCTGCGGGCCTATCCGCTCATGAACGCCTCCTTCACCCGTGAGGGGATCATCGTCAAACACGCGATCAATATCGGGATCGCTGTGGCCCTGGAGGAAGGTCTCATTGTCCCGGTACTGCGGGAGGCAGACAAGAAGGGCTTCCTGACCCTGACAAAACAGTTGGCTGATCTGGCCGCACGGGCTCGCGACAAACGGCTCAGCCTGGAGGAGGTCCACGAAGGCACCTTCACGGTCAACAACTTCGGCGCGTTAGGAACCATGATCGGAACACCGATCATTGTTCAGCCGCAGACGGCCATCCTGGGCCTGGGCAGGGTAGTGAAGCGGCCGGTCGTGATCGACGACACCGTCGTCATCCGTTCAATGGCCTACCTCTGCCTCTCTTATGATCATCGTCTCATCGACGGCGCCTACGCCAGCGCCTTCCTTAATCATGTGCAGGGTACGCTTCAGGGGTTTGATTTCTCCGTCATCCGATAAGACTATCATCTTGGCCGACCGTAGTCTCTTTGGAGCCCGCGCCGTCCTGGGGCCCGCGACTCGGTGGCCTTACGGCCCTGACGGAGAAGTGATGGTCGGCAGACCGATGGTGACGTCATCCCAGTTCACCGGAGGGTAAGGGTCCTTGGAGGGAAACCGGAACTTCCGGTACCACTCCCTATCTACCCGCACCCACCGTTCCTCCATCTCCTGCCAGTTCAGGCCGGCCTGTTTGCCCGGTGGCGCGAATGGCGACGCACCCTGCATTTTTACCCGCACAAATCCTAAATCGCCCTCGATCCGCACCTCCACGATCTGGTAGGCCAGGACGCGGGTCACTCCCATGCTCGGAGCGAAGGTTTGCAATGAGACCGCCCGCCTGAAGGCCGGCTCGTGCGTGGTGTAGGCGGTCATCAGGTCGCCTTTGATCCTGGCGTCCCAGTACTGGCTCGCGCGTTCCCGCAACCGACCAGCCGGATCGACACTGCCTTGAGTCTGCATCACGGCGCAGCCGACAAACAGGGGCGCCAACAACAGCACCCACCAGCCTCGGGCCATCACGACCTGTCGCGTTGTCACATTGTCCTCCTGTCAAGCCCCACTGTACTGCCTGCTGGGCCGCAGGATCGCCAATATGGCGATCCTGCGGCCCTCGGTCGCCTTTCTCTCAGCCGACCCAGGCTGATACTCTACTGTACTGCCGGAAGAGCGGAGAGATCCGGGTTGTTCAGGCAAATAGGGTGCCCGAAGCCGCTAAGACTATTGGCGGCCCCGGTGACGTGACCAGGATCAGCAGGCTGGGAGGGTGCAGAAGCGAACACAATGTCCTGAACCATGTTGTCGGGGCGGGCCGCATCCCCAGAGACTGGGAACAATCCCGCCAGATGGTCCAGCCCCAATGCGTGGCGCAAGTTCCAGGCGACAACGTGGTCGGTGCAGGAGGTATCGCCGCTCACGCCAACCCCTCCGACGAGCGTGCCGTTACTGTTATATAACGCAAGGCCCCCGCCGAAGACATTGACGCCGCCAATTCTCTGACCAACCATCGGATCACCCGACAGGCCAAATGAACTCGCAGGATCTGCGTAAGCAACCGCCGCATCTACGGGATTACTTTCCTGCAACCCGAACAGGCTTCCTCCAGGCTGGACGGCAAAGTAAAGGTTGGCGGTCGCAAGCGCCAAGCCGGACAGACTGAATGCATTAGCGGTATTGGCCTTCTGGGCGGAGATGACCCGGCTGCCAGGCCACTGAGCACCTCGATTCGGACCAGTGAAGGCCACGGCACAGACAATGCCGTCTCGGTTGATCACGGTGGCCCACATGTTGAGCTGCAGACCGCTGCTGTCCGGGGCTACACTTTTAAGCGCGGCGTGCAAGGTGGCCCAATTAGGCAGGGCCGCGCAGGAGCCAACTGAGCCGCCTGCAGCAAAGGCTCCATTCACGGCAATGACAAAACCGGCAACGACACCTGCGAGCCCACACGTAAAGATTTTACGATGCCTTCTCAATCTGTCCATGCCTTCTAGCTCCTTTCACGGTTGTCACAATTGCCTTCACTCACACCGTAGGCGCCATACACGCCCAATGCGCTGTTCCACAGCCAGACCTTACTCGCATTTCCCTTGCTGTTGCGCTCCCTCCTTTCTCGGTCCGCGGTGCGCCACATTCTTGGCCCACTCGCATCCATGGACACTGTATACCTGCTACGATGAAGCGACTCTAGTCTGCGGTCGCGTTGCGGCATACTAGAAGGCATCGTCTATACCTGTCAATACGTCATTTGGCGTATTTGCGACCGCCGAAGTCGAAGCAGTTGCGTGCAAGCAGCCATCGTCATACACTAGTGTAGTGAGTCATACATACCTTTACGGGCCGTTCGCGGTGAGCTTGTCGAACCACGGATGGAACGTATTGATAATACGGCCCTTCGACTGGCTCAGGGCGAACGGTAAATATAAACAAGCGTGAGACTCACTACACTGGTATTGTTAAGGGAGTGTAGAGTGCGAATACTGATCGTTGACGATGATGCGGATATGCGGAGGCTCCTGCTGCACACCCTCCAAAAATGGGGCTACGAGGTCGCTTCTGCATCCGACGGCGCACAAGCGTGGGAGACTCTTCAGAACGAGCCGATCAGTTTTGTGATTACCGACTGGATCATGCCGAACCTGGACGGTTTAGAGCTTTGCCGCCGAATCAGAGAAGGCAGATTCGCGAGATACATCTACATCATCCTCCTGACAGCCAAACACTCAAAAGATGAACTCATCAAGGGGATGGAGGCCGGCGCCGATGATTTCCTGATCAAACCCTTCAACGCCGGGGAACTCAAGGTCCGGATCAGAGCGGGGGAACGGGTCGTCAAGCTGGAAAATGATCTGGAGGAGCAGAATAAGAAGTTGCAGGAGGCCTATTCGAGGATTCGTGAGGACCTCGATGCGGCAGTGACGATGCAGCGAGGTCTCCTGCCCAGCCGCGCACTGGTCGTCCCCGGGTTCAGGTTTGAGTGGATATTTGCTCCCTGTCATTTCGTCGCAGGCGACATCTTTAATGTCTTCCAGCTCAATGAGCACCGGGTAGGCTTTTATATTCTTGATGTTGCCGGTCACGGGATTCCTGCGGCGATGCTGTCAGTCACCCTGAGTAAGCTGCTCTCGCCCACCATCAGTCAGGGAAGTCCCTTGATGCGCTTCGTCCCGGACCCCCCCCATTACGACCTCGCCATGCCGGCGGAGGCTGTTCATACCCTTAACCAACTGTTTCAGTCCAGGGACGATGCAATGCAGTATTTCACTATGGTGTACGGCATCGTCGAGACCCGCAGCGCCCGAACACTGCTGACTCAAGCCGGTCATCCATCGCCGATCTACCAACCCAGGGAGGCGAAAGCCGAGTTGCTGGGAACGGGGGGATTTCCTGTGGGAATGTTGCCCGATGTCAAGTATGGAGAAGAAGAACTGCACCTCCATCCCGGCGATAGGCTCTTCTTCTACTCCGATGGCATTCCTGAATGTACCGCGAAGAATGGAGAGCGTTTTTCCGTAGACCGCCTCATCGCTTTCTTAGAGGCGTGGCGAGAGCGTCCGTTGCGCGACGTAATGGCGGGTGTCAAACAAGCAATAGAGCGCTGGAGGGGCAGCGATGAGTTTGAGGACGACATTACCCTGCTGGCGCTCGAAAGGGAAACGACGTAGCGCTCAGCCTTCAAGCTGATCGCCGGTCGCTTCACGTGCAGGAGGACAGCGATGCAACCGAGTTCACGCCCAGCATCGGCTATTGACGAACTCAACCGGCTGGCCGGCAGTCTGAATGAGTGTGTTGTTAGCAAGTGTCCCGCCGCGCCGCGAGTGGTTGATGAACTCAACCGGCTGGCCGGTAGTCTGCATGACACGCTCAACGCGCTTGCCGAAAGCGAGGCCAAGTTTCGCGGGCTAGTGAATGACGCGCCGGATGCCATGTTACTGGTCAACCAGGCAGGACGCATTGTGCTCGCAAACGACGAAGCAGAAAGGCTGTTCGGCTATACGCAGCAGGAGTTGCTGGGCGCACCCCTTGAGATGCTGGTACCGGAACGCCTCCGCAGCCGGCACGAAGCGGATCGCGCCACCTACCTCATCAACCCCGTGACGCGGCCCATGGGGGTGGGTCTGGAATTATACGGCGTGCGCAAGGACGGGCATGAGTTCCCTGTGGACATCAAGCTGAGCCACTATCCCACCAAGGATGGCGGCATCATCATGAGCGCGATTCGTGATATCACCGCCCGCAAACAGGCAGAGGCCCAACTGTACCTGCGCACCACCGCACTGGAGGCCGCGGCCAACGGCATCGTCATCACTAACCGGGAAGGAACCATCATCTGGGTCAATCCCGCCGTTACCTCTCTTACAGGCTACACGGCCCCGGAGCTGCTCGATCGCAACCCGCGCCTCCTCAAGTCAGGCCATCACGATACTGCGTTCTACCGGCATCTTTGGGAGACGATTCTCTCCGGGCAGGTCTGGCACGGAGAGATGATTAACCGGCGTAAGGACGGGAGCCTCTACACCGAAGAGCAGACCATCTCCCCCGTTCGAGACGGTCAAGATCAGATCACCCATTTCATCGCGGTCAAGCAGGACATCACCGCCCGCAAGCGCGCAGATGCGGACCTGACAGCCGCCCATACCGAACTGGCTCAACTGTATGAGACGACAAAGGACCTCGCCACGCGGTGGGAGGCGCTCTTCACGCTGAGCCGCCTCCTGAACCGATCGCTCGAACTCGATGAGGTCTTCGGTACCTTTGCCCAGGCGGTGGAGTCCTACGTCCCGTATGACCGCTTGGGGATGATTCTCCCGGAAGGGGATCAACTCCGCGTGGCCTACTCCGTCGCTCATCTCCCGCTTGCCTCCCACCAGGGACAGAGCTGGCCGAAGACGAACGACACGGCGGTCGAGTGGATACTGACCCACAGAGAGCCCCGGCTTGTGCGTAATCTCGTCACGGAGCTCGGGTTCCGCGATGAGACCTATCTGGCGCAGGAAGGGATCCGATCCGTTCTTGGACTTCCCCTTCTGGCTGGAGGAGAGGTGTTGGGAGTCTTCTTCCTCGACAGCCTGACGACCGGGGCGTACTCCTCACGAGACATTGAGCGCCTGCTTCCCCTGGCCGATCAGGTGGCCATTGTGATTGAGCACAGCCGGCTCTGGAGTTCCGTGCAACGTCAGGCCGAAGAGCTGAAACGAGAGGTCGAAGAACGTAAGCGGGCGGAAGCCGCAATGCAACAGGCGAAAACTATCGCAGAAACAGCCAACCGAGCCAAGAGCGACTTCCTGGCCAAGATGAGTCACGAAATCCGGACGCCGTTGAATGCCATCATCGGGATGACCGAACTTACCCTCGACACCGTACTCACAGCCGAGCAACAAGAGTTCTTGCAGGTGGTACAGTCCTCCTCGGAGGCGCTGCTGACGGTCATTAACGATATCCTTGACCTCTCCAAACTTGAGGCGGGCCAGATGACGATTGAGGACGTAGATTTTCACCTGCGGGATGTCGTTGAGGGTGTGGCCGAGATTCTGAGCATTCGGGCCCAGAAAAAGGGGCTGGAGTTGACGTGCTATGTGGATCCCGCGCTGCCCTCACGGGTTCGCGGAGACCCTACACGCCTGAGACAGGTGTTGGTCAACCTGGTGGGCAATGCGATCAAGTTCACTGAACGCGGAGAGGTGGCTGTCCAGGTTGAGCAGACAAAGGTTGATACGCCCGGGCGAGTGGGGCTCCATTTTTCGGTAGCCGATACCGGAATCGGTATCCCGAGTCATCTGCACGCCAAAATCTTTGACCCGTTTGCGCAGGCGGACGCCACCACAACGCGACGATTCGGGGGGAGCGGACTGGGCTTGAGTATCTCGAAAGCTCTCGTAGAGCTGATGGGTGGGCGGATATGGGTGGAAAGCGAGGAGGGTAAGGGTTCCACCTTCCATTGTGGTCTTACGGTCTCCGTGGCGGAGCCTGAAGCTGAGGTTGCGAGAGGAGAGGAGGAGACCTATCCCGACCTCCGCCATGTCACGGTGCTGATTGTGGATGACAATTCGACCAATCGCCTCATCCTGCGCCGAATGCTACAGACGTGGGGCATGTCCGTGAGAGAAGCCACCGGCGGGGAGGAGGCTCTGACGCTGTTGCAGGCGCCACAACCGGGCTATCAGATCGTCATCCTCGACTATCAGATGCCGGACATGGACGGAGCGTCCGTCGCGCGGGCGATTCGACAAATCCCACGACTCCAGCAAATCAAGTTAGTGATGCTCTCATCCTGGGAAGGGCTGTCTGCTGCTATGAAAGAGGAACTCGGGATTACAGTGGTCCTGACCAAGCCGGTCAAGCACTCAAAGCTCCTGGATGTATTGTTGGGGCTGCTTCGAAGGACGAAAGAAGTCGAGGTTCCGGTTGAGCCACTCACCCCTGAAGCGGAACGCCCCACCCTCCAGCAGCACATCTTACTTGTCGAGGACAATCCAGACAATCAGTATCTGGTGGAAAGAATTCTCAAGAGCGCCGGGTACTGGGTCGTGACCGCCGAGAATGGGATTGCAGCGGTGGACGCCGTACGGCAGGTCCGCTATGATCTCATCCTGATGGACGTGCAGATGCCGGAAATGGATGGGTTTGAGGCGACTCGAGCGATCAGGTCATGGGAGCGGGAGCACAACGTCGGGCGGACACCCATCATCGCGATGACGGCGTATGTGGGTGCGGAGTATCGGGAGCAGTGCCTCCAGCAGGGGATGGATGATTATCTCACGAAGCCGCTGAAGAAGGATCTCCTGCTTCAGACGATGAAGCACTATCTGGACAATTCGGAGGAAGCCGGTGAGGATGCTGTCTCGGAGGTCCCATAAGGAGGGGCGGAAGATGGGGGAACAGACGACCGTCGTCTATGTTGACGAGGATCTCGCGGATCTGATCCCGGAGTTTTTAGAGAATCGTCGCCGGGATGTCGAACAGATCAAGCGATTGGTCCAGGAAGACAAGTTCGCAGAGCTCGCGCGATTAGGCCACACTATGAAAGGGACAGGAGGCGGCTATGGGTTCACAGAGATCAGCGAAATAGGACAGGGAATCGAGGAGGCCGGCAGGCGCGGCGATCGGGAGACCATGACAAGGCTGTGCGAGCGGCTGGCAGCCTACCTTACGGCAGTAACAGTTCAGGTTCGACAATCCGAATAAGGCAAAGGAGCCCACGCGATGCAGCTTGACCAGCGGAGAGCAGGCGAGGCGCTGATTGTGACGCCACTGGAGGAGCGGCTGGATGCCAGAGTCGCAACTGATTTCAAGGAACGGATGACCGAACTGATCGCTTCAGGTAACACCAAGATTGTCCTGAATCTCTCTGGGGTAGAGTTTATCGACAGCAGTGGCTTGGGAGCGATTGTCTCCAGTCTGAAGCGAATGGGGGGACGAGGAGAGTTGGTCGTGTGCGGGTTGCAGGAAACGACCATGACCTTGTTCAAACTGACGAGGATGGACCGGGTGTTTCAGGTCTTCAGTAACGAGAAACAGGCCATGTCAGCCTTGGGCGGCGACAAAGGATAGGGCGAGTTGAGCGAACGACGGATCACACTGGCCATCACCAGCGATCTCCAGAATGTCCCGCTCATCGGTCAGGCAATACAGCGGCTCTGCTCCCTTGCCCCGCTTTCCGATGTCGAATCACATCAGATCGCGTTGTGCGTTGTCGAGGCGGTCAATAACGCCATCGTGCACGCCTACGATCGCGAGGCAGCGCATGAGATAGAAGTGATCTTTGGCCAGTATTCGGACCGGCTGATCGTTCAGATCTGTGACGCAGGACGGACCATGGACCCGAAGCACCTCGTACCTCAGACCGCTTCACCCTTTGATTTCGATCCCCACTGCCTGGAACGTCTTCCCGAGAGGGGGTTAGGACTCGCGATTATCAGGAAAACCATGGACGAGGTCACATATACGACATCCCATGGGAAAAATATTCTGACTCTGACGAGATTTCTCAAATCGTGTCAATCCAGACAAGAATCACCGAGGGAGTGACCGATGTCGACCAGCAGGCTTGAGCGGGATCCAGAACCGGAATTCGGAGCGCATCGCCATGTGGCCCTCACGGTATCTGCCTTTCAAGACGCAATCCGCTATCATGCCCGATATTCGTTAGGAAAAAAATGGGAGCGCTGTTCCAGCCGCGAGTTGTTCATGGCTGTAGCGTTCGCCGTTCGAGATGCCCTCATCGACCGGATGCTGGATACCGAGGACCGGTATCAACAGGCCGATCCTAAGCGCCTGCATTATCTCTCCATGGAGTTTCTCCTGGGCCAGTCGTTGAGAAATAACCTGAGCAATCTGGGAATGCTCGATCCTTGCCGGGAGGCGCTCCACACGATGGGGGTCGATCTCGATGATGTGCTGGAAGGCGAACCTGAAGCTGCGCTTGGCAATGGCGGCCTTGGTCGCCTGGCGGCCTGTTTTCTGGACTCGCTGGCCACCATGGGTATGCCGGGATACGGATACGGCATTAACTATGAGTACGGCCTGTTCAAGCAGGCCATTGACAGCGGGTATCAGAAAGAAAAACCGGACAACTGGTTGGCCCACGGCAACCCCTGGCAGATTGAGCGTCTCGATGAGGCTTGTATTGTGCCCGTGTACGGTCGCGTCGAACACGGCATTGATCGCGCAGGGGGGTACAACCCCATGTGGATGGATTGGAAGATCATCATCGGCGTCCCGCACGATATGCCGATTGTCGGGTACGGCGGAAACACGGTCAATGTGCTGCGATTGTACTCGGCGCGATCATCCGAAGAGTTCGACATGCAGATCTTCAATGAGGGGGACTATCTGAAGGCGGTTGAGCAACAGATCAGCACGGAGACTATCTCCAAAGTTCTCTACCCTGCCGACTCAATTAAAGCAGGCCGGGAGCTGCGACTGCTTCAAGAGTACCTCCTCGTAGCATGCGCCCTCCGAGACATTGTCCGCCGGTACAGCAGGAGCCATACTGACTTTGACCAGTTCGCCTCCAAGGCCGCCATTCAACTCAACGACACCCATCCGGCCCTGGCCGTTGCAGAATTGATGCGGATGCTGGTTGATGAACTTGCCCAACCATGGGAAACCGCCTGGGAGATTACGCAGGCCACACTGTCGTATACCAATCATACCCTGATGCCGGAAGCGCTGGAAAAATGGTCGGTCTCGCTGCTCGAGGCCGTCCTGCCGCGACACCTGCAGATCATCTACGAGATCAATCGCCGGTTCCTGGCACAGGTGGCCACTATGTGGCCACGCGACCACGAGCGATTGCAACGTATGTCCCTGATTGAGGAGGGGGAGCAGAAGCAGGTACGCATGGTCAACCTCGCACTGGTTGGCAGCCATGCCGTGAACGGAGTCTCGACGCTCCACACCCAACTGGTGAGAACCTCTTTGGCGCCTGATTTCTCTCAACTCTGGCCGGACAAATTCAGCACTAAGACGAATGGCGTGACGCCGCGACGCTGGCTGCTTCAAGCGAATCCGCTGTTGGCCGATCTCATTACCGACACGATTGGGAGCGGTTGGATTACCGACCTTGGGAAGCTGGGGGCCTTGGAACCTCACATTGAGAATGCGAATTTCCGGCAGGCATTTATGGCCATGAAGCGGGTCAACAAAGTGCGATTGGCGCGACTCATCTACGACGTCAGCCGGATAGTTGTCAGTCCGGACGCGTTGTTTGATGTGCACGTCAAACGGATTCACGAGTACAAACGGCAACTGCTCAACATCATGCAGATCGTCCACCAGTATCTATGCATGGTCCAAGATGGGCACGAGCCGCCTGCGCCTCGTGTTTACATCTTTGCGGGTAAGGCGGCGCCGGGGTATTGGACGGCGAAACAGATCATCAAATTGATTACCAGCGTGGGTCAGATCATCAACAACGATCCGCGGGTAAAGGGGCTGATCAAGGTAGTCTTCATCCCCGACTACCGCGTCTCCCTGGCGGAACAGATCATTCCCGCCGCGGATGTCAATCAGCAGATCTCAATGGCCGGCACAGAGGCCTCAGGGACGGGAAGCATGAAGTTCGCGATGAATGGAGCCCTCATCGTCGGCACGTATGATGGAGCCAATATCGAGATCATGCAAGAGGTGGGCGAGGAGAACGTCTTTCTCTTCGGATTACAGGTTGAAGCGATCCGGCAGATGCGGGAGCGAGGCTCGTATCATCCTCGAGAGTATTATCACCGCAACCCCTATATACGACGGGTCATGGAGACATTCGCGTCCAATCTGTTCTGTCCGAACCAGCCTGGTCTATTCCGCTGGATTAGTGAATCGGTTCTGGACCGCGGAGATCCATACTTCCATCTGGCCGATCTGGAGTCGTATATCGAGACCCAGGAACGGGTTGCCCAGGCGTTTACAGACCGACCGGCCTGGTCTCGTAAGGCCATCTTAAACGTTGCCCGCACAGGAACATTCTCGAGCGACCGCGCCATCGCGGAGTACGCCCGGGAGATCTGGAACATTCAGCCCGTCGTCTAGCTATGATGTAAGCTGACCCTGAGGCGTCAAGTGAAAACAGTGGAGTGTGCACTATAGTGATCATAGATGGGCAATACATCCCCCCCTCATTTAATGATCAGCCCGGCATAGCCGACCACGCTGGAATCGTCCTTGGTGACATCGGCAGACGTGGCGTAGCTGATCAGCTCCGCCGAGGTGGCCCCAAGCTCCCGGGCGGCGATCAGCAGTGCGGTCGTTGGATGAAATCCGCACATGGTAATCCTCTCCCGTCCCACGACTCGATGCAATCGTTGAGGGTCGCACGCCAAGATGGCATCGATCGCCAGGTGATCCTTTGCCTTGGCCTGTTCCTGACTCACGTAATGACTCATGTCGGTACTGGCCACCATCAGCACCGATCGATGTGACGCCGCAATGGCCCGAGCCACCGCCAACCCGACATCCTGACAAACTGCATATTCACTGCTGAAGAGGCAGATCGGCACAAAGGAGAAAGGACGATCACGCGCCTGGAGCAGAGGGAGTTGCACCTCGATAGAGTGCTCGCGCTGGTGTCCGAGATCATCCTCCTCGATGGTCTGCGAATTCCGCAGGATGGCCTTGGCCAGATCTGTATCGATAGCTACCTGACCAAGGGGTGTCCCCCATTTCCCATAGGTCATGATCGCGACCCCTGCCCCTAAGCCGGTGTGATTTGGTCCCAGGATTACAAACACATCGGGAAAGGCAAGCCGGGCATACACTGCTCCGGCGACTCTCCCGGAGTAGATATAGCCGGCGTGGGGGACGACAGCCCCGATAGCGCGCACCTTCGGGAGATCTTCTGTGATCATCAGATCGACTGCCTGTGCCCGCAACCGCTCCGGGGTACCCGGATAAAACGAGCCGGCTACGACTGCCTGTCGAATCATCGTCGGTTTCTCACGCCCCTCTTGACATTATAAACCCCACGGACCTGGTTACGAGAAATCGCGGCCTGTTCGACATGCTGGGCCTGTGGCCAACAGAGCGGAGGCGGTTTCCACCACCTGTTCGATCGAGATCGAGCGCATACACAAGCGATCCGCTTCGATCTGACACCGCCGCTTTGAGCAGGGACTGCAAGGAAGAGGGACACGGAGCACAACCCCATCACCCCCGTAGGGACCGATAAGACGCGGATCAGTTGGACCAAAGAGCGCGACGAGAGGGGTTCCCAGCGCAGCCGCCAGGTGCATGGGACCGGAATCCACCGTCACCAGGAGGTCGATCCGCCGGAGGAGCGCGATCAGGACCTTCAGGTCTATCCGGCCGGCCGCCACGAACGGCGCCGGATTCATGCAGCGTGCCAGGCGCCTGGCCAGTGGAAGGTCCGAGGAGGAACCGATCACAAGAATCCTGGCATCATGGCGGCGTGCCACCGCCTCCCCCACGCGTGCGAACTGCTCCTCCCCCCAGAGTTTCGTCGGCCAACGCGCCTGCGGATTGAGGGCGATTACCAACGTATTCGGCCTCACCCCTGCCTCAACCAGGAGCGCTTCAGCCCTCGCCCCGTCGTCGGGCCGGGAAGGAAACACGAACGCTTTCGATAGCGTGTCTGCTCCCAGGAATCTGGCGGCCTCCAAGTACCGGTCCACGGCATGCAGCGGCCCGGGTGGAAGCGGCACCACGTGAGTCAATGCGCGCCCGCTCCCCTCGCGGCCACCCGCCAGACCGACTCGAAATCGCGCGCCGGCGCAGATCACCATGAGAGCGCTCTTCAGCAGTCCCTGCAGATCGACAACAAGGTCATACCGACCCTGGCGGAGTTCGGCGATCAGCGAAGCGGCCTCTCGCAGCGCCGCCGGCCCACGGAAGGGGGTCCGCATTGCTCGTCCCCATCGTCTGCGGCCTGACACGATGACCCGATCCAGCAAGGGATGACCGAGCAGCAACTCCGCCGCCTCCTCCTCCACCAGCCATGCGATGTACCGATCCGGGTACCGCCGCCTGAGCGAGCTGAGGAACGGAAGGGCATTCACCACGTCACCGATCGAACTCGGCTTAATAATGAGAATTCGATGCACCTGTTCCATCGGCACAGGATCATCCCAGGACGGAGCGGTCATGCCAGCCTGCGCTTTTGTACAATCCACTCGGCCGCGGCCAGCAGGTCTCTAGCCGTGTGGGCGGGTATCGGACCCCCCGTCGCATGAAGGCGTTCCAACGACTCGCGCCCATAGCCTGTCAGTACCAGCACCGAAGGGAGACCCATCCGATCTGCCAGCAGCATGTCGCTCACCTTATCCCCTACGACGTAGGATCGCTCCATGTCCACATGCTGCTCATAAGCCGCCTGCTGAATCAGCCCTGGGGCAGGCTTGCGACACAGGCAGTCCCGCCTGTATGGAAAGCGTCCTTCCCGAGGGTGGTGAGGACAGTAGTAGAAGGCATCCGCTCCTCCTCCCTCAGCCTGGAGCAGTTGCAGAAGCCGCTGATGAGTCGCTTCAACCAGCTCTTCGGTTGCGTCCCCTCGGGCCACTCGCGCTTGATTGCTGACCACGATCCGCAGATACCCCGCCTCGCCAAGGCGCTTCAACGCTTCTGCCGCATCCGGGATCGGTCTCATCAGCTCCGGGCGCTGGATCGGCCCCGTCTCCTCATTGATGGTGCCGTCCCGATCCAGAAAGACCGCGGGTGCCCGCCGGACGTTCTCCTCGGCGGTAGAGGTTGGTCGGGTGAAAAGGACCTCCGCCGCGGCCACCACCCTCTCCACATCCAACCCCTGCATGCATCGATGGTCGATAGGGCAGTCGCGGTAGCGACAAGGACTGCAAGGCGGTGGATCGTGAAGAAGCTGATGGCCGGAGCCGAGAGGACCTGTGCGATGGGGATCCGTCGGGCCGAACAAAGCGACGCACGGGATCCCTAAGGCAGACGCCAGATGCATCGCCCCCGTATCGTTCGTGAGCAGCAGCGCGCAGCGACTGAGTAGGCTGGCTAATTCCGGCAGAGTCGTCCGACCACCGAAGTCAACGGCAGCCCCGCGCATCCGCGAGCGGATGGCCCGTGTTAATGATGCTTCCCTCGACGAACCGAACAAAAGGGCGACCGTGCCGAAGCGATCCGCCAGACGATCAGCGACTTCTGCAAATCGTTCGGCCGGCCAGCGCTTTGCCGTCCCGTAGCTCGCCCCAGGAGTAACGCCGATAACCGGTACGTGTGAGGGAAGGCCCGACTCAGTGAGCAGCTTCTCCGCTTCCGCGTCGCTCCCCGGCGGAAGCAGACATCCGGTCGGACGCAACCATGCATCCCACTTCAGCGCTCGGAGCAGGCCAAGGTAGGCGTCCGCCTGATGTCGGGACGTCCCGCTCGAGGAGCTAACCCCTACTGTCAAAAGAGAGCCCCGCCCATCAGCCACATACCCGACCCGGTGCGGAATCCCTGCCAATCGACTGACCAACGCAATCCGGAAGCTGTTCGGCAAAAGCAGAGCCAACTCAAAGTGTCGTTGCCGCAGCACGGTCACGGCCCATGTCAACTCACCCCTGCCTGGCAACTCAATGAGTTCGTCGATAAACGGTAAGGACCGAAAGAGCTGGCTGAGCCACGGGCGCACGAGGAGTGAGATTCTTGCATCAGGAAAGGAGCGGCGAAGGTTGGCGAGCGCGGGAAGCGCGAGAACTGCGTCACCCAACCAATTAGGGCTTGCGACCAGAATCGATCGAAGCTGATCGGGTTCGAACGTCTTCCGAACATGAAGTGTCGCGCGGCTCATAATTCCGGGCTCTGGATTCCGACCTGGAAATCTGACACTTGGCGCTCGGCACGCGGTTGCGTTTTCCATCTGCGGTGAACCCACAGCCACTGGGCCGGCTCCCTCCGGATCAACGCCTCGATGGCCCTGGTGAAGGAGGCGGTATTGGCAACGACGTCCGCCCTCAAACGCCCGGTCCTGATTAATGGGATCTCTTGCTCCACAAGGATGGTGTGGTGGTCCCGCCCGCACCGCACGATGGCGGCAGGAAGGACCGATGCGTCGGTTCTGAGGGCCAGCAGCGCAGGCGCGAAAGCCGTACAGGCCGGCATACCAAAGAAATCGACAAAGACTCCCTCTTTCCAGGTAATGTTTTGATCCATGAGAATCCCCACACTCTCCCCGCGAAGCAGCGCCTGCACCAGCCCCGGCATCACCAGCTTTTTCGCTAGCACCCTCGTTCCCCAGGCGGTCCGCAGCCGGGTGATGACTCTATCGAGATAGGGATTATCCAAGGGGCGCGTCACAATAGACAGCGGTTCCCCCATAAGAGCGGACGCGAGTGGAAGCAGTTCCCACGAACCCAAGTGCGCGGTGATATAAATGATCCCTTTGCCCCGACGTTTAGCCTGTTGGAAGTGCTCATAGCCTTCGATTCGGATAAATTCCCGGAAGTTCTCACGATCGATCTTGAGAATCCGGCAGGTCTCAACAACCGTTCGGCCGAGATTGATGAAGGTCAAGCGCGTAAGCTTGGCGATCTCCCGGGAGGACAGCTCACCATTGAAGGCCCGGCGCAGGTTCTCCTGGGCAATCAATCGATGTTTGTGGTCAACACGGTAGAGGACCGAGCCCAGCCCCTCACCGATAGAGTAGGCCAGCGACGATGGCAGATGAAACAATCCCTTCGCAAGCCCTACCACAAGGAGGTATTCCAGATAGGCGACAACCCCGCCCTGGCTCTTGGGCTTCACGATGCGCTCGGTTTTACCAGGCGACTCAACATACCGTCTAACACCTCCGCCCCTTCTATTAATTCAAGTGAGATCGACAGAGCGTATAGTGGCGCGCCCACTTGAGCACAGTCTAAACCAACTAATTTTACCATATCCTTTTCCGTGGTAACCACCATGGAAGCGCCGATATTCTTGGCAGCTCTGTTGATGATCTCCAGATCAGCGGGTACATAGCGGTGGTGATCGGGGAAAACATGGTGAGCCGCAACAACGGCGCCAAGCCGAACAAGCGTCATTTCAAATCGGCTTGGATTGGCAATCCCGGAGACTGCCAACAGCCGCTGGCCGGTGAGGCGCTCAAGCCCCACGCGTTCTTCGCTTCCGACGTCGATGAGGCTGACAGGCCGGTGGACAGCTCGGGCAATCGGGGCAATAGGCGCGTATTGTCGGATCGCCCGGATGGCCAGGTCTACGTCGCGTCGTGCGTCGGCGTTCGTAACAACCACGATGTCGGCCCGTTCGAGCGCCTCCGGCGGCTCCCGCAACAACCCCGAGGGCAACAGCCGACCGTATCCGAGCGGATTGACCGCGTCAACCAGCACGATGTCCAGATCGCGGTGGAGTCTGAGATGCTGAAACCCGTCATCCAGAATAATGACGCCGCAATCGACCCGCTCAAGAGCAACCTTACCGACTCGGTATCGGTCGGCTCCGGTCAAGACAGCGACGCCCGGCAGATGCCTGGCCAGCAGATAGGCCTCGTCTGCCGCTATCGTCGGCTCACACTTCAGCCCTATGCCATCGCTGACGATGGTTGGCGTCTTCAAACCACCTCGGTACCCTCGTAAAATGATGACCACTCGCTGGCCTCGCTCGCGCAGCCGACCAGCCAGCATCTCAACAAACGGGGTCTTCCCGCTTCCACCGACAGTCAAATTCCCAACGCTCAGGACCGGGACCGGAAGTCGGCGCGTCCTGGCGAGGCCATACGTAAAGAGCGCGGTCCTCAGCGAGATGGCTGTTCCATACGCACGCGAAACCGGACGCAAGCACGTCAGCCAGGCTTGAGCGGTCCATTGCTCCGGAGCAGCCGCCATGCAGTGCAACGTCCAGGTTGAGAGCGCCTCTATGCCTTTCACAGCAGAAACCGCTCCAGGAGGGTTACGGTCCGCTCGCACGCGCCCTGATGGGCCGTCAAAGCCGCCATTGCCGCCTGACCCATCCTCTCTCTGGCGGCGGGATCACGCAGGAGTCGGGCAAGCTGCCGAGTGAGATCCGCTGCATCGCTCACCTGGATAGCTGCCCCCTGTTCGACAAAGTACGTGCTCGCCTCAATGAAATTCTCCATGTGGGGACCGAACAGGACCGGCCGGCCGTGCAGAGCCGGCTCAAGCAGGTTATGGCCGCCTCTGGGTATGAGGCTCCCTCCGACAAAGCTGATACCTCCCACCGCGTACAGCGTCGACAACTCACCGACGGTATCCACGAGAATCACCTCTTTTGCCCCATTTCTTCCTTGAGGCAAGGCGCTCCGCCTCACTACGGCCAGGCCACCGGCGGCGACCGCCGTTTCCACCTGGGCTACCCGCTCCGGATGACGCGGCGCCAGGATCAGCAACAGGTCCGGGAACTCGCCGCGCAGGCCGCGAAAGACCTGGAGCAACATCTCCTCCTCGCCCGCATGAGTGCTTCCCGCCACCAGGACCTGTCGCTGAGCCTCGATCCGAAGCTCCCGACGCCACTGTTCGGCAAGCAAAGAGGTATCGGCGTGGAGGGCTGCATCGAATTTGAGATTACCCACCACATGCACCCGCTCAGGACTGGCGCCCAATGCAAGAATCCGCTTCGCGTCTGCACCGGTTTGCATACAGAACAGATCAACGCACTGAAGGACCCGACGCATAAAGGGTCTGACGAGGCGGTAGCGTGAAAATGAGCGCTCCGACAGCCGACCATTGATGATGGCGACCGGAACCTTCGAGGCCGCACATTTACGGAGAAAATTCGGCCAGATTTCCGTCTCTGTGAGAAGGACGAGGCGAGGTCTCACCGTAGCCAGGGCTCGATGCACGACCATCGGAAGATCGATCGGGAAGTACACCACCGCCGCCGCCTGAGGCAGCGAACGTCTGGCGACCTGTCGTCCGGTTTCAGTAACCGTCGAGACAACGAGCGGAAGCGTCGGCCGGCGAACCGTCCAGAGATTCGCCAGAATGGACGCGGCGCTGACCTCTCCTACCGAGACGGCATGTATCCAGACGGGCTGAACCGCTTGTCGCTGCGAGCGCAGCGCCTCGGGGTAACGACCCAAACGCTCCCGCCACCCTTCCCGGTAGTAGGAGCGTCGAATGATCCTCAAAAGGACGAAAGGTGACCAGGCAATTAGAACGAGAGTCAGCAGGAGGGAGTAGGCAGAATACATCCTGACCTACCGGTCGTCACAGATCCGTCCTGAAGTAATTATCGGCCTTCATCGTGAGCAGATCGAGACGCTCTTCGAGGGCTTCCTGATGCTTTACCACTTCATCTTTGGTCGCCGTCCGAGGCACATACATCGGTTCCCCCCAGACGTATACGGCGCGGGAGAACGGGACCGGGAGAAGGAAGGCATCCCAGCTTTTCAGGAACCGGCGTCGCGACGTGCTGAAGCTTACCGGCACAATAGGGGCCCCCGTCAGTCTTGCCACCTCGATGACACCGGACTTGACCTTTGCTCGCGGTCCCTTTGGGCCATCCGGCGTGATCACCAGATTCAGCCTTCCTTTGATGGCGCGAATCATCTGCTTGAAGGCGCGCATCCCGCCCCGTGTTGCCGAGCCCCGAATTACCTCGAAGCCAAGCAGTGTTGCGATTCGGCTGATATACTCGCCATCCCGATGCTGGCTGATGAGAATCGCTCCGGGTTTCCCAGGATAGACAAACGGCATCATCAGAAGCCGGCCGTGCCAGAAGGCCACAATGATCCGTTCCCCCCTTGCCCAGCAGCGTTCCGGGTACGCGCGGCCCACATGAACAACCCGAAGCAGCCGAAACAGCCACTGCATCAACCTCGCAGCAAGCCATGGGACAACACGCAGAACACGGCGATCTTCCCTGAGCGCTACGACCGCTCGGGACAAGGGTGACTTCCCCATTACCCTCTCTGGACCGCCATCTCCTCCAGGGCGCCGGACTGCAAGCACTCAAGGATCGCATCTACCGTTCGGCCCAGCGCTCCCGGCGGCCCCAATCGATCACGCATGTGCTGGAGATCCTGCCGCGTTTGACGACGTTGCTCCGCCGACAGGAGCAGCCGGCGCGCTTCGTCAGTGATCCGCTCCGGCGTCGCGTGAAATTGAATCAGCTCAGGCGCAACTTGTCGTCCCGCCACCAGATTCACCATGCCGATGTACGGAACCCTGATCAACAAGCGGCCCAGCAGCCATGAGAGAAACGCAAGGCGATACACGATCACCATGGGGGTACCGATAATTGCTGCCTCCAGGGTGGCGGTACCTGAAGCCACAAGGACCAGGTCCGAGGCAGCCATGACCTCATACGTTCGCCCCTGTACAACTCTTGCGGAAACACCCTCTCGATTCAAGTAGGACCCGATGAGGTCGAGGGGAAGCCCGTCAGCCGCGGCGATAATCACGCGCAGATCCGACCGCTCCGTCATCAGTTGCTTAGCCGATCTCAGTAAGAGAGGGAGATGCCGCGTAATCTCACTCACGCGACTGCCCGGCAGAAGCCCCAATACCGGAGCCGCCCCCTCCAGATCCAGACGGCGACGCGCCTCATCCATTGATGGTGGAGACGTTAGTCGATCCAGGAGTGGATGACCGACATACAAGGCCTCGACCCCTCTCTCACGATAGAAACCTTCCTCGAAGGGAAAGATAACCAGAAGCCGTCGGACATACTTCGCGATCGACCGTATCCGGCCCGCACGCCAAGCCCACACCTGCGGACTGATAAAGTAGACCACTGGGATGCCAAGTCGGAATGCCCGGCGGGCCAACCTCAGGTTAAAGTCCGGAAAATCCACAAGGATCACCAGATCCGGGCGCCGATCGCGTAAGCATCGGATCATGTTCCGGTACGCCTGCCAGATGGCGGGAAGCCTGGCGGCTACCTCGACGAGGCCGACTACAGCCAGGTCGCCCGCATGCGCGTGGAGGCGGACACCCGCCTGGCGCATCCGATCTCCTCCAATTCCTTCTATAGTCAGGTACGGGGCGCGCCGTCGCAACTCGGCAACGACACCGGCGGCATGCAGATCTCCTGAGGACTCCCCCGCGACGATCAGGATTCGGCCGTCCCGCATCTGGCCTACAATCGCTCCATAATCTGAGAGGCCACTTTCAGGGCGTCCCGGCCCTCCTCCCCTGATACCAGAGGTCGTTTTCTGGCCCGGACGCACTCGATAAAGCTTTCGATCTCGACGCGAAGCGGCTCCGCCTTATCAATGGGGATCTCTTCCTTCACGATCGTTGGGGTGGCTTCCATAGCCGTCTCGCTCGTCCCCGGGATACGATGGTAGACTGTAATCTCTTGCTGGGAGTAGTCAAGGGAGATGAAGGTGTCACGCTGAAAGATCCGTATCCGCCGGACCCGCTCGATGCTTACCCGGCTGGCAGTCAGATTCGCGACACACCCAGACTCAAACTGGAGCCGAGCATTGGCAATGTCCACCTGATCTGAGATCACCGGAACACCAACAGCCGTTACTGCGGTGACAGGCGACTTGATCAGGTTCAGCACAATGTCAATATCATGGATCATCAGATCGAGAACGACATCAACATCCGTGTTGCGATGGGCGAAGGGGCCAAGACGGTGGCACTCGATGAAGCCGGGACTCCTCACAACGGCCTCGAGTGCCTTGACCGCGCCGTTGAATCGCTCGATATGACCGACCTGGAAGATTCGATCGTCAACCTTCGCAATCTCAACCAGTTCGTCGGCTTGAGCGAGGGACTGCGCAATCGGTTTCTCCACCAGAACGTCCACTCCGCGTTCCAGACATTCCTTCGCGATCTGGTAGTGCAGCAGAGTCGGCACTGCCACGCTGACAGCATCTACTTTTCCCAGAATCTCGCGGTAATCGCGACACAATGCGATCCCGTGTCGCGTCCCCAACTCTTGCAGACGAGTCTCGTCGATATCGACCACGCCGACCAGCTCAACGCCCGGCAGTTCCGAATAGATCCTGGCGTGGTGCTGTCCCACATAGCCGACACCCACCACGCCTACGCGAACCGGCTTTCCGTTATTCATATCTGATCTGTCCCACCTTTAGGGTCAGCAAAACGGCTGTCAGCGGTCTGCAGCCAGAGATGCAGGGACGCCGCTTGCTGCGCCCTATTCGGGCAGGACAAGCCATGCCCCTACGCTGGCAGCTAACGGCCGACCGCCGTCCAGCCGCTAGTCCGCTACAATCGCCAACCCAAGCCGGTCGGCCGTCGCCACCACTTTTTCCCGATCGAGCATCAAGGTATGATCGGCATCAAGGGCGAGCGCCGTCGCACCCGCATCTTCGAGGGCCACCATAGTCTCCGGCCCGATGACCGGAAGATCGAAACGCATATCCTGTTCGGGACGCCCCACCTTGACGACCACTACCTTTCCCTTCCCGAGTTGGCCGCCGCGGCGAATGGCGGCATCGGTTCCTTCAATCGCCTCCACGGCGAGGACAGTTCGGCGTTTGACTACAACTGTTTGACCGATCCGCAACTGCGCCATGGATCGAGCAAGTTCCCTTCCAAAGCTGATATCCTGCTGCTCCGAGGAACTTGGAGCCCTGGCCGTCAGCAGCCCTTTCCGTAAGACGATCGAAGAAAGGAATCGTCGACAATCATGCAGGGTAATCCCTTCCTTTGCCAACAGGTCGCCAACGCTGGCGAGGATCGTATCGCCGCGCCGGTCTTTGAGCTTCATATAGAACAGCAGGCCAGCGAGATCGATCTTCACGCGCGAGAAGAGAAGATCCAGCGGGATCTTCCCGAGCATCACAACGTCCGTCACATTTTCACGCTTCAGCGCCGCAAGCAACCGCCCAAGCTGTCCGGCTCCCACCCAACAGATCGCATCCACTTCACCCGCCAGATCGGCAGAGGCCGCCTCTTCGACGGCTACCGCCACGACATTGAACCCCTGCATGCGCGCATCCCGCGCGGCCACGACCGGAAGCGGGCCGCCGCCGGCTATGATCCCGAGGCGCTCCACTATCAACCTCGCACTCCAAATTCCCCCTGAACCCCTCTTTTGAAAAGGGGGGACGAGGCGGATTTTAACGGGCGATCCCTCTCGCCGATAACTTGATAAAGTGAATCAGGTGATCGATCTCCGGACAGGAATTCACCTCCGATGCAATCCTCTCCAAAGCCTGGGACGTATTAAGGTGGGCAAGGAAGAGTAATCGATAGGCTTGTTTCAGGCGAAGAATCGCGTCCTCGGCGATGCCATGGCGGCGAAGACCTACCGTATTCAAACCGTAGCACTTGGCCCGATTCCCCTGCGCCTTCACGAAGGGCGGGATATCCTGCAGCACCGCGGAGCAGGCGCCGACCATGGCGTATTGTCCGATACGGGCGAACTGATGGATTCCTGCTTGCCCGCCGATCACCGCGCGGTCTTCGACCTCGACGTGGCCGGCCAGTCCGGCTTGACTGGCGACTACTACGTCATCGTGTAAGATACAATCATGTGCGATGTGGGCATAGGCCATGATGTAGTTCCGGCATCCCAGTACCGTGACGCCTCTGCCTTTTGCGGAGCCGCGATGAACCGATGCAAACTCCCGAATTACCGTCTCATCACTGATCACCAGCCTGGTCCGCTCGCTCCTGTCCTGGAAGATCTGGGGCGCGGCGCCGAGAACGACGTGAGAGAAGATCTGGCACCGTTCACCGATCTCTGTGATCCCCTCGATGAGGACATGCGAGCCGATGACGGTCCCGGATCCCACAGTGACATCAGGACCGATAACTGAAAAGGCGCCGATGCTACAGTCCGGCGCCAGCTCGGCCTCCGGCGCCACGACCGCCGACGGATGAATCTGTGTCATTGTTCTCCCATCACCACCGGAACGCCAGGGGGAAGATCCGGCGATTCTCGGTCAACGACAATACACGACAACTCAGCCTCCGCAGCCAACTTGTCCTGCACAAAGGCCATGGCATGCATTCGACAGTTCCGGCTTCTGAGTTGGAGCAGTTCGATCTCGAATCTCACCTGATCTCCCGGCAGCACGGGCCTGCGAAACCTGGCCCGGTCGATGCCGGTAAAATACAGGAGCTTCTTTTCGGCGCTCACGTTCAGCGTCCGCATCAGCAGGACGCCTCCGATCTGCGCCATCGCCTCGATCACCAGCACTCCGGGCATGATCGGCTGCCCAGGAAAGTGACCCTGAAAGAATGCCTCATTGATAGTCACGTTCTTGAGCCCCACTACCCTCTTTCCAGGCTCGATCTCGAGAATCCTATCGACCAGGAGGAAAGGATAACGGTGGGGAAGCATCTCCTGAATCTGCCGAATGTCCATCAATGGGGTCCCCTCTCGGACGTCAACTGAGAAGGCTGCGCCTCTCCCTCCCTCTCTCCAACGGTGCTCTCTAACGATGCCAGACGCGCCTCAATGCGTTTGATGGCTATCAGGAGTTGGGGGATCCGATGCACCGCAGCGGCGCTACGCTTGAATGTGAGATGCGGTACGGCGGGATAGCCCAGGAACACGCCTCCAGGCGGGATACGCTTCGTGACCCCGGATTTCGCTCCCACAATGACATCGTCGCCGATCTCGGCGTGATCGGCGATCCCGACCTGGCCGGCCAGCGTCACCCGATCTCCGATCTTCGCGCTGCCGGAGATACCGCTTAGGGCCGCAATCACCGTATCTGCTCCGACGACAACGTTATGCGCGATCTGGACCAGATTGTCGATCTTGGTCCCACGCTTGATCCGCGTCGTTCCCATAGTCGCCCGGTCGATCGTGACGTTGGCGCCGATCTCCACGTCGTCCTCCAGAATCACCCGTCCCACCTGTGGGATCTTGATACGGACCCCCTGTCCGTCTCTCAGATACCCGAAGCCATCGCTCCCGATCACGGCCCCGCTGTGGATAACCACTCGATTGCCGATCTCGACGCCTTCCCGAATCATAACCTGCGGGTAAAGGCGGCAGTCAGCGCCAATGCGGCTACCCTTGCCGATATAGACCTGGGCACCCACAACGCTCCTCTCGCCAATTGTCACCTCTCCCTCAACGACCGAAAGCGGGCCGATCGCAACGTCCGCTGCCAGGCGCACACCCTCCTGCACGATGCTGGATGGATGGACGCCAAGCGTTGGGCGGTCGGGCGTGTAGAAAAGATGGAGGGCCTGGACAAAGGCCAGGTACGGATCGTTCGTCAGCAACGCCGGCTTCGAACAGGGCGGGCTCCCTTCACGCGCAATCACGGCAGCGGCCTTGTTCGCCTCGAGCTTCGGCAGATCGCGGGCATTCATCACAAACACCAAGTCTCCCTCACCCGCCTCGTGCAGTGGAGCGAGATGATGAACCTCGATCTCACCGTTGCCTACCAACCGGCAGTTCAGCTTTTCAGCCAGTTCCCTCAGTTGCATCACCGCAACTACTTTTTGCTTCGGCGGGTGTTGTAGCGTTCAAGGATCTCCTTGGTAAGGTCAGCCGCATCGTTGCCGTAGATTACTCCGCTCTGTCCCTTCTCAACAATGAGGGAAAACCCTTTTTCTTTACCGTAGTCCCGGATCACAGTCGTGAGATCCCTGAGTAGATCATTCACCATCTCGCCTTCCCGTTTTTGCAAGTCACGGTTAAAATCCTCGGTCACTCGCTTGAGATCACGAAGCTTACGTCGAATCTCTTCCTCTCTGTCCTTCTTTGCTGCCTCACTCAGGGCGGATGCCTGTTTCTGGAAATCCGCGTCCATCTGCTTAATCTCGGCCTCTTTCGCGCTGATCTCTTTCTGTTTCTCGGCAGCCTCCGTCTTGACCGTATTCATCGCGGCCTGCCCCTCTTTCGACTGCGAGATGACGGCCTGAAGGTCTACAAACCCGAGTCTCATTGGGGAATCCGCAGCCCAACTCACGGATGCCATCAACACCCACGCAGCGGCCATACAGAACAGCCACCTTCGCCACCCGCACATCGAATGCACCATACGTCGTTTCCTCCTGATGCTAGAACGTCGATCCCATCGTCACATGCACGGCGCTGCTCGATTCCCCAGGCCGCTTGTCCAGGTTAAGACCCCACTCAAGTCGCACCAGACCAAAGGGAGTGGCAACGCGAACGCCAGCCCCGGCAGTCGGTCGCAAATCTAACGAGAGGCTTTCCCCCTCGGCAAAATTATTGCCCGCATCGAAAAAGACCAAGCCCCTCAAACCTAATGGCTCATAGATGGGAAATATCGCTTCGTTATTGAAATAGATGGCCTTGTTTCCGCCGATCCGTTCCCCGGTTGCGGGGTCGATAGGGCCTAACTGGAAGTCCTTGAATCCTCGAACGCTGTTGGTGCCGCCGAGGAAAAGCCGTTCCTGAACCGGCAGCTTCTTCCCGCCAAACGGCTCCACGACAATCAGGTTCCCCCGGACATGACCGATCAGCTTCCAGACCAGCGGCTGGTAGTAGCCCAACTCAAGGTTGAATCGATTGAACTTGTTTTCACCGCCCAGAAAGGTTTCGGCAAGCTGATACGTTGCGGCCCCTTTAAATCCTATAGTCGGATCGAGGCGGTTGTCCGTGAGGTCTAACGAGAGGCCAAAAGAGACCCGTCCGGTCGTATTCGTCCCTTGCTGATCCTGGAGGAGCTTAGGCGCATTTGCGATGAGATTAAAGATCCGGTTCGATTCGTACCGATAGCCGAGAGTACCGATCAACTCCTTATAGAGCCGCCGACCAAAAGAAATCGCGCCGCCCCTGGTGTCCTGATCAAAGCCGATCTGGTTGTTAAAGAGTAGCCGCTCGCTGAACACTGAGAAGTCCAGCGAGGTCTCAGTATCCATGATGTGAGGATCAAAGAAGTCCAAGACAGCCCGAATTGCTCGAGAGCCGAGCTGTCCTGAGAGCGAGACCCTCTGTCCCAACCCAAGAAAGTTGTTCTGGGAGATAGAGGTCGACCCCAAGATACCGTCCGTCGAGCTGAAGCCGCCTCCGATACTGAAGGAGCCGGTCGGCTTCTCCTTCACCGCTACATCGATGTCCACCTTGTCCTCGGCCGTGCCACGACGAGTGTCGATCTTGACCTCCTCGAAGTAGCCGAGGTTGTTCAGATTCTGGCGACCGCGCGCCAGTAGACGGCTGTTATACAGGTCGCCCTCGTTCAGAGGGATGTCCCGCCGAATGACTTTGTCCCGGGTCTTGGTGTTGCCTGAAATCTCGATACGTTCCACGAAGGCCTGCTTCCCTTCACTGATCTCCATGCCCACATCCACAATATGGCTCTCTCGATCGGTATTAATGGTCGGGGCGATATCCACAAAGAGATAGCCACGCTCCGAATACCGGTCGGTGAGTTTCAGTATATCTCGCTGGAGCACCTCCCGGCTGAAGATGCCCTGCCTGGCGATCTGAAGCGGCTTCAACACCTCCTCGGTAGAAAAGACGGTATTGCCTGTTACCCCTAACTCCCCGACCCGGTACTGTGGGCCCTCTTCCACATGGAGACTGATCTCAAGCTTCTGCTTTGCCTCAACCACCCGAATCTCCGGCTCGCCCACTTTAATGTCGAGATAGCCGTTATCCAGGTAGTACGCCTTAATCCGATCGAGGTCGCGTTGCAATTCATCACGTTTCAGCGTCCCAAAAAAGAAGAACAGGAACAGTTCCCTGGTGGCCATACGCGCCTTGATCTCTTGCTCGCTTAACCCTTTGGCTCCAAGGATCCGAATAACGGAAATCTCAAACTTTCCCCCTTCTTTGATCTCGAAGGTGACCGAGATATCCCCTTCAGGGGTCTTGTCTGCCTGCGATAGAACCTTTGCCTGGTAATACCCCTCTTCTTCGTAAAACTGCCGTACCTTCTCCACATTCGCTGTCACGGCCTGCGGATTAAATACTCCGCCCTCACTCAGCGTAAGTTTCTCTTTGATCTTATCGGTAGCAATCTGCTTGTTACCTCGGATCTTCACTTCCCGGATGGTCGGCTTTTCGGTGAGGATGAAGGTGATTTTCAGGCCCCCTTCAAAGACTTCGGCATCCACAGCGACATCGTCGTAAAAGCCCAATCGGTAGACCGTCTTGACATCCTCTCTGACCTTTTCCAGAGAGAACGGCTCACCAACCCTGGTCTTAAGCTTGAACCGGATGGTAGCCTCGTCGATCTTCCGGCTTCCCTTGATATCGAGCTGTTTGACCTGTGCCTGTTCCTGGCCGTACGCTTTACCGAACGCTAACGCCAAGAAAAGGAAGAGAAAACTGGCGGCGAGAACCTTGACGCTGTTCGCGAAGGATTGCACCAAACGCTCTCCCTCCTCTGGCCAAGATGGGGGTATCTGCGCTCATATTAAATCGTAGAAATGTACCATCTCCGCCACAATGACGCAAGCGAAAACTGGCCGACTGCCCCGCCCGATCAGGGACGCAGCAACCCCTGTTCCACGACCAGCCGCACCGCCTCGGTGCGCGTCCGGACGCCAAGCTTGTCGTAGATGTGCTCCAGGTGCGTGCTCACGGTTCTGGGGCTGAGGCCGATGATCACCTCGATCTCCTTAGGGTAGGGACCGCGCTGAATAGGTCCTTTACGCAGGCGATGCAGCAGATACAAGATCAAATAATCGCCGATAAGGGCAAGTTTTGAACGGTCGTCCGCTTTCCGTCTCACCGCCATGCATTCTTTTGTCCTATACGGGTACGCTGAGTTGAGTGTTGGCAAAACCGCGCTCTATCCTATGTGAAGCTCCTTAGAGTGGATGGACCATTGCAATGTGCGGTGTCAGAAGCTCGTCGAAGGGTCTGGCCTGGGGGATCCGATCGGGTTCATCATGTTTCCGTTTTCTGTTGACGATACTTCACCCCATGGGTAATCTAGTGATGTCACTACATCTGTAGCGAGGTCTGGATGCGGATAGGATTGCGGGAAGCCAATCAACAGTTTTCAAAAGCCATCAAAGCGGTCAAGGCCGGGGAAGAGGTGGTGCTGACCGAACGGGGGAAACCTATCGGCGTCATCAGGCCGTTAGGACAACCGGGGGCTGGTGAGGCGGAGGTCCGACGGCTGGAAGCGGCAGGATTGCTACAGCGGGCATCCAAGCGCCGGCCTCTTCCTCCCTGCGCGCCACGGCCGTTGAAAGGCCCGCCGATCTCCCAGACGCTTCGTGAGGAACGAGACGAATCCTGATGCCGGCGCCGTGGGCGTACTTCGACACCAGCGTCCTGCTCAAACGGTATATCCGCGAAGCGGGTTCTGCGCAAGCACGAGCCTCCCTGCGTCGTCATCGCTTCCTGTCGTCGGCCATTGCCCCGGTGGAGGCGATGTCAGCGCTGTGCCGACGGCGCACATCGGGTGAACTGGCCGAAGAGGATTTCGCGGTGATCCTCTCTCGCATGCGAAGGGATCGCAGTTATTGGGAACTCGTCGCAGTGACCCCGCTGGTCCTCACCGACGCCGAGGAGCTTATCCAGACGACAGGGGTCAAAACACTCGATGCCCTCCATCTGGCCTCAGTTCTGGCCTTCCAGGCGATGTCCGGGATTCGGATTCCTTTTATCACAGCGGATATTCGGCAGCGCGACGCGGCAAGCCAGCTCAATGTTACCGCTGTGTGGATTGGATAAGGCACGCTGGACACCTACATGGAGAATGCGCCAATCCACTAGGGGAGTGGCGACGGTGTTTTTCTGCGGTGTGTCGAAGGCCGGTGGAGAGGATGGCGAAATCGGCAGGAATCCGGAGAATCCGGGAATTCGAGCCCCGGAATACACGATACGGAATATCCACCATCGGGCTTGCGAACGACCGGTGTGACGGCTTGGCAGGAAGGTTACGGCAGTGGCGTTAGGCCCATCGCGGGTGTGTTCCTCGAGTCCGAAGCGACAGAACGTGTGCCGAACCTGATAGAGGTCGGGAAGGCTATTTAGGGGCTTCGAGGAGGCTGACCTCTTCGAATGCCAAGGCATCCCCCTCCAACTTAACCCGAAGAGTGCCCCCTTCTGCAAACCGCCCCCTCAACACCTCTTCGGCTAACCGGTCCTCCACATAGCGCTGGATGGCACGGCGCAGCGGCCTGGCACCAAGGGTCGGGTCAAACCCTCGGTTGATGAGAAAGTCTTTCGCGCTCTCATCGACCGTCAGCGAGATCTTACGCTCCGTGAGCTGAAGCTGCAGGCGGGCGAGCATCAGGTCCACGATCTGACAGAGCTCGTTTTTGCTCAACTGGTGGAAGACGATGACCTCATCGAGTCGGTTGAGCAGTTCGGGATTGAAGACCCGTTTCAGTTCGCCCAGGACGGTGTCCTTCATCTTGTCGTATGTGACCGCCTCGTCACCGCCCTTGGCAAAGCCCATTGTGGCGTGGAGGCCGATCTGACGGGCGCCGACATTACTCGTCATGATCAGGATGGTATTCTTGAAGTCGACAACGCGACCATAGCTGTCGGTCAGGCGACCATCCTCAAAGATCTGGAGGAGCAGGTTGAATACCTCCGGATGGGCCTTTTCGATCTCATCGAGGAGGATGACAGAGAATGGTCGACGCCGAACCTTCTCAGTGAGCTGACCCGAATCGTCGTATCCGATATACCCGGGAGGCGCGCCGATGAGACGGGAAGTGGAGAAGCGCTCCATGTACTCCGACATATCAACGCGGATCAGCGCGTCCTCCGTTCCAAACAGGAACTCCGCCAGCGCCTTGGCCAGCTCGGTCTTTCCCACGCCGGTCGGCCCCAGAAAGATGAACGACCCGACAGGACGGCTCGGGCTCTTGATCCCGGCCCGCGAACGGCGGATCGCGCGACTCACGCTCTCGATGGCTTCGGTCTGCCCCACTACCCGTTTGGCCAGATCCTGTTCCATCCGCATCAGCTTGGCCGATTCCTCCTCCTCAATCTGGTACAGCGGGATGCCTGTCCACTTGGAGACGATGTAGGCGACCTCTTCGGCCGTCACAACGGTCTTTTCCTTCGCCCTGGACTCCTTCCATCGGGCCTTTTTCTCTTCCAACTCAGCCCGGAGCTTACGCTCCGAGTCGCGGAGCCTGGCCGCAACCTCAAAGGCCTGGGTCCGGATCGCGTCTTCCTTCTGGGCCCGGAGCCGCTCGACTTCGTTTTCCATCTCGCGCAGATCCTGCGGCAGCATCAGGGTTTTCAGTCGCGCCCGCGAGCCCGCCTCATCGATGACATCAATGGCCTTATCGGGCAGAAAGCGGTCGGCAATGTAGCGCTGCGACAGACGCGCGGCAGCCGTCACGGCCTCGTCGGTGATGACTGCGCAGTGATGCGTCTCGTAACGATCCTTAATCTCCCGAAGGATCCGGATCGTCTCCTCCACGCTGGGCGGCCCGACCTGGACCGCCTGGAATCGTCGCTCAAGCGCCCGGTCCTTCTCAATGTGGCGGCGATACTCATCGAGGGTGGTCGCGCCAATGCACTGCAGCTCCCCGCGCGCGAGCGCCGGCTTCAACATGCTGGAGGCATCGATCGCGCCCTCCGCGGCGCCGGCGCCCACCAACGTATGCAACTCATCAATAAACAGGATGATACTCTGCGCCTGCTGAATCTCCTTGACGACGGCCTTCAGCCGCTCCTCGAACTGACCGCGATACTTGGTTCCGGCCACCATACCGGCGAGGTCAAGCTGGACGACCCGCTTCCGAAGCAGGGTCTCGGGCACGTTGCTGGCTACGATCCGTTGCGCAAGCCCCTCCACAATGGCGGTCTTCCCGACGCCGGCCTCCCCGATCAGAACCGGATTGTTCTTCGTCCGTCGCGAGAGAATCTGGATAACCCGCTCGATCTCCGTGTCGCGGCCGATCACGGGATCCAGCCGGTCCTGGCGCGCCATCGCGGTCAGGTCTACGCCGAACTCATCGAGCGCCGGTGTCCTGGTCGAAGATGTGGGCTTTGAGGCCTGCTCACCCAGTAATTCCTGGGCCTGCGCCTTGGCTGAGGCCACGCTGACGCCGAAGTCTCTCAGGACCAAAGAGGCGATCCCTTCGCCCTCGCGGATCAATCCGAGCAGCAGGTGCTCGGTG